>NZ_JBFTLQ010000032.1:0-81897 GCF_056396525.1 Cupriavidus sp. 05T41 | reverse complement strand
GGCGCCGCCTTTCGCAACCATAGTGGGCGTTGGGAGCCGTTGCCAGGCGCAGGCTCGCTCGACGAGATGGCCCAGGTGGTCGTCACGCTCCTGGAGCCGTACCTACAGCCTGATAATTATTAAATCTATTTACGGGATGTTGTACTAGTAACCCAGAAGGTTCTTCCTCACATGCGCGAGGTGTGCCAATGTCGCTTCGCGTGCTTGCTCGATATCCCTGTCCTTGAGCGCCCTGACGATGGTGCGATGCTCGATCTGGTAGGCCGCCCGCCGCTCGGGCGTGACACTCTTGCGCTTCATCGCACCCCACTCGCCCGTTGCCCTGACGCGATTCATCGATTCGAATACGTCCAGCACGAAGTTGTTGTGCGCGGCGGCGGCAATCTGCCGGTGCAGCGCGCCGTCCCAATACTCGAACAGTTCCAGGCTGGTGGCGGCCTCAGCTTCGTCGCAGCACCGCTCCATCTCGGCGAAGTCCACCGCGGTGGCGTTGCGCACGATTAACTCCACCAGGGCGGGCTCGAAGACCAGGCGCGCCTCCATCAGGTCTGCCGGGCTGACGTTGGTCGTGGTTGCGGCACGCTCGACGCCGATCGTCTCCTGGATATCGTCGGCCACATAGGTTCCGCTACCTACGCTCTGGCGCAAGAGACCCTTCTCCTTCAACTGTGCGATCACGCGACGTACGGTGGAGCGCCCGATCTGGAACGTCTCGCTAAGCCTTCGTTCGGTCGGCAGTTTCTGCCCGGCGATCCACCGTCCGCTCCGGAGGTTCTCCAGAATCTGGTTCTTGAGAGCCAGCGCGCCCTGGATACCGTCTTCCTCGACAAGTTGCGTCATCCCTGTTTCCACCCTGTAACTGGCCAGCATTCTATCGCACTGGACTAAATTGGGCCAATTTGGGTTGGCGGCCGGGGCATTGCAGCGGCCTGAGTTTTATCAAAACTGCATTGACTGCCGGAAAACCTTGGCGTTTAATTGGGTTGTTATGGACTCAAAAACAACCCAATTAGGCCCAATTTATGAAGCTAGCCCGCATCCAGACTGCCACCGGCCCGCGCGTCGTCGCGATCTCCACCGATGGCAAGAGCTACTGCCAGACCTTCAGCGATGGCGTCGCCCATGAGGGCGACATGGAATCGCTGATCGGCAAGTTTGTCGACGGCGCCAGGCTGGCCAGTCCGCCCGCGGATGCCGCCTGGAAAACACTCGATGGAACGAAGCTGCTCGCTCCGCTGAGTCCCCGGCGCAATGTCTTTTGCGTCGGCAAGAATTACCACGAGCACGCCAGGGAGTTCCAGCAGTCAGGCTTCGACTCGTCGTCCAAGGATGGGGAACATGCCCCGCCCTTTCCTGTGATTTTCACCAAGGCACCAACTGCCATCATCGCCGACGGCGAGGCCGTCGATGCCCATCGCCAGATCACCTCGCAGCTGGACTACGAGGCGGAACTTGCCATCGTCATCGGCAAGCGCGGCAAGGCGATCTCGAAGGCGAATGCCTGGCAGCACGTCTTTGGCTACACCATCGTCAACGATGTGACCGCACGTGACCTGCAGCAACAGCACCGCCAGTGGTTCCTCGGCAAGTCCATCGACACCTTCTGCCCGATGGGACCGTGGATCGTCACGGCGGATGCCGTCGATGGCGCCAATCTGAAGATCCAGTGCCGCGTGAACGGCGAACTGCGCCAGGACGCCAATACCGCCGACCTGATCTTCGACATCCCGACGCTGATCCAAACGCTGTCCGCGGCCATGGAACTGCACCCCGGCGATGTGATCGCGACCGGTACGCCGGCGGGCGTCGGCCTGGGCTTCAAGCCGCCCAGGTTCCTGCAAGCAGGCGACGTGATGGAAGTGAGCATCGAGGGCATCGGCACCCTGACCAATCGCGTTGTCTGAGGGCAGCCCCGGCAGCGCAGTGCGCGTCGGGTGACAAAAAACAAAGCCTGGCAGACCTGCGCAATCCAGACGACGCGGGCTGCCCACGCCGGGGACGGCAGGAGACAAGATGAACAACAAATGGCTCTGCATCTCAGGAGCGACGCTGGTCCTGGCCGCGTCAGCGGTTTCGGCTCAGGATTCATGGCCCGCGCGGCCAATCACCATGGTGGTACCCTTCGCGCCCGGCGGCGTGGCGGACGCGGTGGCTCGGCCGGTCGCGGAAGCGCTCTCGCGCGAACTTCACCAACCGGTGGTGGTGGACAACCGGGGCGGCGCCGGCGGCGGCATCGGCATGGGCTACGTCGCCAAGGCAGCCCCGGATGGCTACACGGTCCTGATGGCACTGTCGTCCATCTCCATGATTCCGGAGGCGGACAAGGTCATCGGGCGCAAGCCGCTGTTTCAGCTCGATCAGCTCAAACCCATTGCGCGCTTCACGGCCGATCCCACCGTGCTGGTGGTACGCGCGGACAGCCCATGGCAGACCGCGAAGGACTTCATCACCGACGTGAAGTCGCATCCCGGCCGCTATAGCTACGGCTCGTCCGGCAACTACGGCACCATGCATGTGCCGATGGCCATGCTGGCCGACCAGGCTGGCCTTAGCATGCTCCACGTACCTTACACGGGTGCCGGCCCGGCGGTGGTTGCCCTGATGGGCGGCCAGGTGGATGCCGTCTCGACCGGCCCCTCCTCGGTCCTCCAGTTCATCAAGGGCGGCAAGCTGCGCGCACTGGCCCAGTGGGGCAACAACCGGCTCGCCGCGCTCCCCGATGTACCCAGCCTGATGGAACTGGGCCACAACGTCGAGTTCGCGCAGTGGTCGGGCCTGTTCGTGCCCGCCGGCACCCCCGATCCGGTCATCAAGCGCCTGCGCGACGCCGCGCGTATCGCGGCCGCCGATCCCAAGGTCAATTCGGTCATCCAGAACGCCGGTTCGCCGGTCCTTTATATGGATTCGCCCCAGTTCCAGGCGTATTGGGACAAGGATGCCGGCAAGATCGCCACGGCCGTGCGGAAGATCGGGAAGGTGGAGTAGGCAGTGCGGGGCGCGCTGCGGCGCCCCTGCCCTCTGCGGTGTCCTGGCCCGCTCCAGGGCACGAGCTTTTCCATGCGATGCGTCACTGTGGCAGGTACGGCGCGATGTTCTTGAGCGCGTTGGCAACGTAGGCTTCCTTTTCGCCCACGGGGGCGACGTAGTGAAGCGCCGCCGCAGCGGCCTCTGGCCCTTCGGCGCGGGCGATGATCCAGGCAGCCAGGTATGACGAGGCAAGGCAGCCACCCGCGGTAGCGACGTTACCGTGCGCGTAGAAGGGCTGGTTCAGAACTTCCACGCCGGCTTCTTGCACCCACGGCTTGGTGGTCAGGTCCGTGCACGCCGGCACGCTCCCCAGGAGGCCGAGCCTGGCCAGAATCAACGTGCCGGAGCACTGGGCCGCAATCAGCTGGCGACCAGGATCAAGCGCCAGGCGCCCCATCAGCTCCGAATTGCCGACGACCTCGCGTGTCTGCATCCCGCTGCCGATGACGACGGCATCGGCAAGCGGAGCGTCGTCGAGCAAGGATTGGGCACGAACGGTAACGCCGTTCATGGACGTGACTTCCGGCTTCGGGCAGCAGAGGGTCACGCGCCAGTCACGCTTCTTGATTCCGTTGAGGATGCCCAGAGCGATAAAGGAATCCAGTTCATTAAAGCCGTCGAAGGTAAGGATTGCGATGTGCATGGCGGTCCAAGGTGGCGAGATCGTGGAAGGAGACGCGCCCATCGTAGGCGAGACAAGGAATACAATCAAAAAATTGTCATGGATACATTGCGCGATGGCTGGATCCCGATACAAGCAACTGGTCGATGGACTCGCCGCCGAGATCCGCACGGGACGGCTGCGGCCCGGCACCCGCCTGCCCACGCATCGGCGCCTGGCCGAGCGCCACGGCCTGGCGCTGGTGACGGCGTCGCGCGTGTATGCCGAACTCGAGGCGATGGGGCTCGTTAGCGGCGAGGTCGGGCGCGGCACTTTCGTTCGCGAGATCGCCCTCCCCCCCGGCCGGGCCATCGATCAGCAAGCCGTGGCGGCGGGTCTGGTGGACCTGAACTTCAATTATCCGTCGCTACCCGGGCAGGCGGATCTGCTGCGCAGCGCCTTGCGCCAGCTTGCCGCTGGCGGTGACCTGGAGGCCATGCTGCGCTATGCACCCCATGGTGGCCGGATACACGAACGCGCGTGCGTCGCCCGGCACCTCGCAGCGCGCGGGCTGACGGCCGACGCGTCCACGGTGCTGCTCGTGGACGGCGCACAGCACGGCCTGGCGGTGACTGTCATGGCGCTGCTTCAGCCGGGCGACGTGGTCGCGGTCGATGCATTGACCTATCCGGGATTCAAGGTTCTCGCCGAGGCACAACGGCTGGAGCTGGCGCCCGTGCCGGCAGCCGGACAGGGGCCGGACCTGGACGCGCTGGAGCACCTGTGCTCGCGCCGCCGGGTCCGGGCCGTCTACACAATGCCAACCTTGCACAACCCACTGGGCTGGGTGACGAGCGAGAGTCGGCGCCGCCGCCTGGCCGCGATCGCGCGGCGGCACGGCTTGCTCATCATCGAGGACGGTGCCTACGCCTTTCTGGCCGACGACCCGCCGCCACCGCTGGCTGCGCTCGCGCCGGAGACGACGGTCTATGTCTCCGGCTTTTCCAAGAGCGTGGCGACCGGGCTGCGCGTGGGGTTCGTCGTCGCACCGCACGCATGGGTGCCGAAACTTGAACGGGCGATCCGAGCCACGACCTGGAGCACACCCGGTGTGACGACGGCGATCGCCTGCGCCTGGCTGGACGACGGTACGGTCGCGCGCCTTGAAGCAGAGAAACGGCGCGACGCCGTGCAGCGACAGGCGGTGGTCGGCGACGCCCTCGCCGGGATGGCGTGCGTGCGCCACCCTGCGTCTTACTTCGCCTGGCTTCCTTTGCCGGAAGAGATCCGCGCCGACCGGGTCGCGGCGGCGCTGATGCGCGACGGGGTCTCCGTGTCGACGGCCGAGCCCTTTGCCACGTCGCAGCATGTGCCGCACGCCCTCCGCCTGGCGGTCGGCTCGGTCGGGCTGGACAGTCTGCGGAGTGGTTTGCAGACCGTCCGGCGGGTGATCGGCGAGCAGTTTTACTGAAAACCTGGATGGCGGCCGGCATGCCTGCGTCTTTCCCCGAAACCGGTGGCGGGTTGCAGCGGCCGCTCGTCAATTGACGTGAGGCCTTCGGCACCTATACTCAAACCGGGTGATGGGCGGTTGGAGGCAAGCGCCTGGGGCATTGCGCTTCCGATTGTCGCCCTTCCGTCTTAAATCGACCGCACCGAAGACCGGCCGCCTGTTTCCCGCCGCGCGTCATGGAGTCCATCGCCTATCCCTATCAAATGCCACAGGAGCGGGGAACACTGAAATGTTTCCTGCTGGCTCTGTTCATGCACGTGCTGCTGGGCACACTGCTCTACTACGCGGTCCACTGGCAAAGCCGGACCCCGGCCGGCGTGGAAGCCGAGTTGTGGGACGCGGAACCCGACGTCTCGACCCAGCCCGTGATCCAGCCGAAGCGGGAGCCACCCCAGCCGGTGGTGAAGCCGGAGGAAAACGCCGACATCGCCTTGCAGGCGCGCAAGCGCCGCCAGGCAGCCGCGGCGGCCGAAGCAGCCAGGCAGGCTGAGCAGCGCGACCACAAGGCGCGCGAGGCCGAGCGCCAGGCGGCCGCAAAGCAGCAGCGGCTGAGCGAACTGGCACGCCTGCAGGCAATGGCCAACAGCGCCCCCGCCCCCGCTACTGACGGTGTGGGCGGCCGCGCCGGCAACGGCGCCGGCAGGGGTGGCACCGCCTCGCCAGGCTATGCGGACCGGGTGCGGCGCCGCATCTTGCCGAACATCATCTACACCGAAGAGGTGGCCGGCAACCCGACCGCGGTGGTCGCGGTGCATCTGGCCGCAGACGGCTCGCTGCTGTCGGTACGCCTCGCCAAGTCCAGCGGGAATGTCGGCTGGGACAACGCGGTGCTGCGCGCGGTGGAGCGATCCGATCCCCTGCCTCGCGACGAAAACGGCGTGGCGCCTCCCGACATCAACATCTACTTCCAGCCGAAGGAATAGGCAGCGCAAGCCAAGGTCAGCCTTCGGTCGAGTTGGCGGCCGCTTCCTGTCCTTGCGCATGACACTGCAGCATCTCCATGCCGCAAGGCGCGCCTCTACGCACGGTTTTGCGAATTGAACGCATCAAAGGTATTGCGTACGCATTCCACAATCCGGCCTGCCAGGAAGTTGAGCGGGAAATGGTCGGACGTGACTGCGAAGCTGCGGAACATCACCTCGCCCGAGAATGGAACCTCGCACGCGTCGGCGAGACCCAGCGCACGGCTCACGATCGGACTTACGATCGACACGCCGAGTCCCTTGCTGACCATTTTGCAGATGGTTGTGGCGTAGGGCGTTTCGATGGCGAGCACCCTGGATCCCGTCGGGAAATGCCGGTCGATCTCGCGCCGGTTCGCGCTTTCCGTCGGCAGCGAAATAAAGTGCTCCCCTTCGAAATCGGCGGGATCCAGAACGGCTCTTGTCGCCAGCCGATGTGAACCGGGAACGATGCATATTCCTTGCGCAGCATTGATTTCTTCATAGTGCAGACTGGGTAATTCGGTAGGGACAGAGCAGAATCCAATATCGCAAAACCCCGTCGCGGTCCATTTTGCCACCACGTCCGATCGCCCCATATTGAGCAGAACCGGGATATCGGGAAAATCCCGCCGGAAAACAGCAATGGCGTCCGGCAGCACGCTTTCAGCAATGGAGCCCACGGCGCCGACGCGGAGCAATCCGGTACCCCTGCGCCGTATGGAATTCGCGCTTTCGTCAAGAGACTCCAGGCCAATAAAGGCACGCTCGACGTCCGCATAAAATGCCTCCGCCTCGGCGGTGGGAATGAGCTTGGTGCCGATGCGCTGGAACAGTTCAAAGCCCACCTTGCGCTCCAACAATGCAATCCAGCGACTGATATTGGGTTGCGACGTATGCAAGAGCCCCGCCGCCGTGGTCATGGAACGCGACATCATCACGGCACGAAACGCTTCGATCTGCTTGAAGTTCATTGTCCGGGCTCCAGAAAGGACCGGATTGTGACACGCGCCGTGCTGCGCCGCGCCGGGGTGCCAGCCCCGCAACCCATATCGGAATTGTATAGGAAGCTACGAAACGCTGATTTGACGTATAGGTCCCTGGAAACCAAACTCGATACAGGTTTATTTCAAGAGAGTGTGAAAATGGAATCCAAAGTCAGCCGCCGCCTCAAACAACCTCCCGCGAAGGAGGTTATCCAGTACATTTTCCAGCCCCGCACCACGCGAGAATTCTTCACCAAGAATTTCGATGTACTTACACAGATCAACCTCGCTCACCTGGCCATGCTGGACCAGCAGGACATTCTCGACAAAACCACGACGGCAGCACTTGCCAATGCATTATTGAAAATGCAGCAGGATGGTCCCGAGGCCGTTGAGCTCGATGCGGCGAGAGAAGACGCCTATTTCAATTACGAAGCGCACCTGATCCGGCTTGTCGGCCAGAATCTCGGTGGCCGCCTGCATACGGCACGGAGCCGCAACGATATTGGCGCGACCAATGACAGGATTCGCGCGCGCGGCTTTGTGATCCGGATTTGCGCTGCGCTTATAGAGCTATGCGATGCCGCGCTGAACCAGGCGGCCCGGTACGCCAGCCATGTCATGCCAGGCTATACCCACATGCAGGCCGCCCAGCCGATCACGTATGGCTATTACTTCTCGGCGCTGGTCGAGGCATGGTCCCGGGACATCGACCGGTTGTTGCATGTGCTGGAAACCCTAGACGGCTGCCCGATGGGGGCGTGTGCACTCGCCGGTACGTCGTTCCCGATCGATCGCACCCTGACCAGCACCTTGCTTGGCTTCAGCCGGCCGCTCGGCAACGCGCTGGACAGCGTAGCGTCACGAGACTTTGCCCTGGAGCTGAGCGCAACGCTCTCGATCATGATGATTACGTGCAGCCGGATGGTGCAGGATTTCTATATCTGGTCGACGCCCGAATTCGGCTTCCTGGTGTTTCCGGATAGCATCGCGGGGACGTCAAGCATCATGCCGCAAAAGAAGAATCCGGTCGTGCTCGAGTACCTGCGCGGCAAGACCGCGCATCTGATCGGGCTCACCTCGGCCGCGCTGACGACGGTGAAGTCCTCGCACTTCACGCATTCCGGCGACAGCAGCCGCGAAAGCACGCGAACCTGCTGGGAGAGCTGCGAAGAAGCGCAGAAATGTCTTGAACTGATGAAGCTGCTTGTGCAGGACGTGCAGCCCGATCGTGAGCGCATGGCGTCGCGTGCGGCGGCCGATTTCTCCACGGTGACCGATCTCGCCGACCTGCTTGTCAGGAAGGCCGATCTTTCGTTCCGCGATGCCCATCACATCATCGGCGCCGTGGTGCGGCGCGCACTCGACGATGGCCTGCCGGCCACCGCGATCACGCCAGCGATGATCGATGCCGCGGCAGAACAGCAGGTCGGACGACCGGCAGCGCTTTCGGCGGAGGACGTTGCAAAATGCCTGGATCCGATCTGCAATGTCAATGGACGCCAGTCGTACGGTGCGCCCGCGCCACAAGGCGTGCTCGAGCGGCTCGATGCACAGCGACTCGCGCTCGGCATGCGCGCCGACACCCTGGAGGCCACCGACAAACGGATTCGCGAGGCATCCGCATTGCTGGAGCAGCGTACCCGGGCGCTTGTCACGCCTGACCACGCGCCGCTGGCCCGGGCGCAGGCGATCTGACGTTCGAGAGGAGACAACCATGTTCAAGTTCACCGCAGTGCTGGTTGCTGCCATGGGGTGCTGCTCTGTCGCCGGCGCGCAGGGGTATCCCGACAAGCCGATCGACCTCGTCGTGCCCTTCGCTCCTGGCGGGACCGTGAACCTCACCGCGCGGCTGCTGGCGACCCGCATGTCCCAGGTGCTGGGGCAACCGGCCATCGTCGATAACAAGCCAGGCGCTGGCGGCGCCATCGGCGCGGCGTTCGTCGCCAAGGCGCGCGCCGACGGGTACACGCTTCTGTATGCAACGATGGGCAATCAGGTCATCCAGCCGCTGCTATCGAAGAACCTGACGTTTTCCCCGTCGAAGGACCTTGCGCCGATCGCGCTCTTCGCTACGGTACCAAACGTGCTGGCCGTCTCGGCGAACACGCCAGCGAAGAGCATGGCCGAGCTAATCCAGTATGCGAAGGCCAATCCTGGAAAACTCAATATGGGGTCGGCAGGCCAAGGGTCCGTCAACCACATGATCGGTGAGCTTTTCATGCTGCGCACGGGCGTCAGGTTCACGCACGTGCCATACAAGGGTGCCGGGCCGGCAACGGCCGATCTCCTTGGGGGCCAGATTCAGATTCTCTTTGCGAATCTTCCAGGCCTGCAACCGTATGTGAAGTCGGGGAAAATCCGGCTGCTCGGCGTGGCCAGCCGGCAAAGAAATGCGGCAATCCCCGATGTGCCGACCTTCGGTGAACTTGGCATCAAGGACGCGGAAACGGAGTCGTGGTCAGCGCTGATGGCGCCCGCCGGAACCAGCGCGGAGGTCATCAGGAAGCTGCAAGACACCGTCAGGTCCGTCGCCACCGAACCGGCAATGGTCAGCCAGCTCACAGCCCAGGGGGCGCGGCCGTTCTATGGCACCGGCGAAGACCTGAACAAGGTGATCGCCGAGGACAACAAGCGTTGGACCGAGGTGATCAAGCGCGCCAACATTCAACTGGACTGACGGTACCGAGTTATTGCCAGAGAGTACCCCCCGGGCATCTCGACGATCCGGACGCCGTTGGAATCTGCGGCTCAGACAAAGGCGGCGTGCAGCCCGGTCAAAGACCGGGCTTCGTCGATCGCACCGGGGAAGCAGCCCAGACAACCCATTTCGCGGCACTGGCCGATCCCACGAGTTACTCCACTCTCCAGACAGAAATACCAGATGACAGACCGTGACGTTCTCGTACCGCCGACACTGCAACCAATCATCGAGCGCGCTGGCTACGCGCCCGCGCTCAAGGTCGGCTCTACCGTTTACTGCGCCGGACAGGTCGGGCGTACTGCAGACCTTGAAGTGATTGCCGATCCTGAAGCGCAATTCCTCGCTTGCTGGGAAAACCTGCGCGTACTGCTGGAAGCGGCCGGTTGTACTTTCGAGGACGTTGTCGATATGACGACGTACCATGTGCAGATGCGTCAGCACATGCCGCTCTTCCGCGAGGTGAAGAATCAGGTGTTTCCACGCGGGACGTGCGCATGGACCGCCATCGGTGTCTCAGAGCTTGCGCATCCCGGCCTGCTTGTCGAAATCAAGTGCGTGGCAGTGAAGCGAGATGCGGCAGCGGCAGGACTGTCCGCCAACTGTTGAAGACTTGCGTGGCAAGAGCCGAGCGGCCTCAGCAGGCGCGCGTCGCTTGCCGGCCGGTCCTGGCCAGCCGGCAGCGCACCCGCGGATGGCCGGATCGACCCGCGGATTCAACCGGTCAACGCAACGGATTCGTGGAATCGTTCGGCTGGTGTATCGAAGTCTGGTGTCCTTCGGGGGCGCTCATTGAGCCCCCCTCCCCGTGCCGCTTCTAAGCGGCAATCGATAATACGGACTTCCCGATCTGCTGCCGTTGCTCGATCATCGCATGTGCCTGCTCCACATCGGCAAAGCCATAGCGCTTCGCGATGGGCATATGGAGCTGCTTCGAGGCGAGCGCCGCGAAGATGTCATCCGCGCGTCGCTGTACCGTCTCGGGATCGGACATATGGTCTGCCAATCGAGGCCGGGTCAGGAACAAAGAGCCGCTTTCCCCCAGTTCCATGGGGTCCAGATCGTCCACCGATCCGGAAACGTTGCCGTAGTTGATCACCAGCCCGCGCTTGCGCGTGGCGCGGAAGCTGTCGCGCAGTGTCGCTTTCCCGACCGAGTCGAATACCACATCAACACCATGGCCCCGCGTGGCTTCGCGTATTGCGTCGGCGAATCGGCCGTGGTCGTAGAGCATGGCGTGATCGGCGCCGAGGCGACGCGCCACGGCACACTTTTCCGGCGAGCTGCCCGTCGCAAAGACAGTAACGCCGGCGGCCTTGCCCATCTGTACGAGCAACTGTCCGATGTTGCCCGAGGCGGCGTGCACCAGGCAGGCCTGCCCGGCATGCAGCCTGGCCACCTCGTTGAGCAGATAGTGGGCGGTGCTGCCCTGGAAGAGACTGGCCGCCGCCTGATCGTAGGCGATGTCGTCGGGCAACCGGACCGCGAGCCCCGCCGGCACCCGAGCGTACTCGGCATAGCTGCCCCATGCGATGCACCAAGCCACCCGGTCGCCGGGCGCGAAGCGGCTTACTTCGCTACCTACATGGACCACCTCGCCGGCTCCTTCCATACCCAAGGTGCATGGGAGCCGCACTGGGTAGGTCGTCGACATCGCATATTTGCCCTGGCGCGTATGCACGTCCATGAAGTTGATGCCGGCGTAGGCGACTTTCACAACGATGTCGCCGGGGCCGGGCTCCGGTGCCGGTATTTCCCGGCGTTGCAGGACTTCGGGGCCGCCATAGCTCTCGATCATGATGGCTTTCATTTTGTTCTCGGAAGTTGGTTGTATGTATAGAAAAGCGATGTCCAGGTAAGTCAGCTCGGTTCGATGCCGCTGGAGCGGATCAGTTGTTGCCAGCGGCTTCTCTCGGCCTTGACGTAGGCTGCAAATGCCTCTGGTGTCCCCCCGCCTGGCTCATTGCCCTGGGATAACAGGAGGGGTCGAATCTCGCGGTCCTCGAGCGCTTGATTGACGGTCTTGTTGAGAATCTGGACCATGGACGTCGGCAAGCCGGCGGGGCCAACCAGCCCCTGCCAGTTCTCCACCTGAAATCCGGGGACGCCTGCCTCATTCAAGGCTGGGACGTCCGGCAGCAATGGCGAACGCCCCTTGCTGGTAATCGCTAGAGAGCGCACCTTGCCCATACGCGTTGCCGGCAGCGCCGAGTACATCGGCTCGAACAGGAAATCAAGGCGGCCGCCCAACAGGTCGACCATCGCGCCGGCGCCGCCCTTATAGGGGATATGTACCAGGTTGGTGCCAGTCATGGATTTCAGCAATTCGCCGGAAAGATGATGCGCGCCGCCCGCTCCGCTGGAACCATAAGACAGGCCGGTGGCGCTGGCCTTGGCGGACCGTATCAAGTCGGCCACCGTTCTGTACGGCGAATCCGGCCTCACCAGCAACAGCAGCGGGCCGCGCTCAATCAGCGCGATCATTGTCAGGTCCCTGGCCGGATCGAACGAGAGGTTGGCAAACAGCGAAGGATTGACACTCAACGGGCCAAGGTTGCCGATGCCAAGCACGTAGCCATCGGGCCTCGCCCGTGCCACGTATTGCGTACCGATGTTTCCCGCGCCGCCGGGCCGGTTTTCCACCACGACCGGTTGCGCCAGGGCAGTGCTCATGAAGCGGCCCACCTGGCGTGCCCGCAAATCCGCGCTTCCGCCGGCGCTGTAGGCGACGACAAGGGAAATCGGCTTCACGGGATAGCGCTCGCCGGCGCGCGCCACCGCTAGTGGGGCGGCGCCGAGCAAGGTCAAGGCAATGCGGTTGAAGTCTCTGCGATTCATAGGTTTTCCTGCTGGTTCGTAGGTGACTCCATAAGCGCAATGACCATGCCACATGCCGGAGCGAAACCAGGCGTAGCGTAAGCGATTGATTATTAACGGAAAATTTAGTCTCCGGGTCACCAGGACAACAAAAGAACAGATTCACATTGGAACGCTATCGTTTCACTTTGAAACGAACGAATGAAACGCTAAACTGGCACCACCAGTTACGCCACCCGACGCTCCTCATGGAAGAACCCCCAAAGCCACGCCGCCCCGTGATCATTGGCGTAAGCGCCTACCAACTCGCGGAGCACATCCGCGACGTGGGTGCGGCGCTTCACGCGCGCGCGCAAGTGAGCGTGGTCGACGCCCATTTTGAAGAGGCGCTCGCCGAGATTCAGCGTCGGCAGGAAGCGGCGCCGTGCGACGTCGTGGTCTCAGCCGGAGCAAATGCGGAATTCCTGCGCAGCCACTTGTCGATTCCGGTGGTCTCCGTACGCGTCGGCGGCCATGATGTGATGGCCGCCATCGTCCGGGCCAGGGCAATCTCCGAACGCATCGCCGTGGTGCTCCACCGCGATGCCGGTGATGACATGGCGAAGTTTGCGGAAGTGTTTGCATTGCCAATTGCATTTCGGTCGTACGAGTCCGCCCCGGACGTCCGCAACGTGATCGACGAGCTGCGGCGCCTGGACACGCGCGTGGTCGTGGGCGCGGGCGTAGTGATGCAGGCGGCAGCCGCGGCGGGCATGGCGGGGGTGTTCCTCTATTCGGTCGACTCGGTGCGGCTTGCACTGGAAGACGCGATCGCCCTGGCGAACGCGAAGGCAGTCGAGCGCTCGCGGTATTCGCTGCTGAACAGCGTCCTTTACCACCTTGGCGATGGCGTTGTCGCGCTGGATGCTGCCGGCCGGCTGATCGCGGCCAATCCCGCAGCGGAGAAATTACTTGGCAGTCCCCTCATCCCATCTACCGGGAAAACGCTCTCGCTACCATTCCCTGCCTTGCGCCCAGGACGCGCCCTGTCAGATGGCGAGCATGACAGCGGCGCCGTCGAGGAGATCGACGGACGCACGGTAATCGTTGACCGGGCGCCGCTGTACGAAGGGAATGCGCGCGTTGGGGCGGTACTGACCCTGCGCCAGCCGACACGCGTCGAGAAGGCCTTTAACCGGCTTCGAACGCATCGGTACACGCACTCGCAAACAGCCAGGTACAAACTTGAGGACATCGTAGGCGCCTCGCCAGCCATGGCCGCCACCATCACCCGTTGCCGAGTTGCGGCCGAGCGCAGCGATGCTACGGTCCTCATCACAGGGCCAACCGGCGTCGGCAAGGAACTGCTTGCCCAAGGCCTGCATAACGCCAGCCGCCGACGGCGGCACCCGTTCCTGGCGGTCAATTGCGGCGCATTGCCTGAGACGCTGCTGGAGACGGAACTCTTTGGCTACGAGGAAGGCGCCTTCACCGGCGCGCGGCGAAACGGCAAAGCAGGCCTGTTCGAAGCCGCCAACGAGGGAACGGTCTTCCTCGACGAGGTGGCGGAGATGCCATCGCTATTGCAAACGCGGCTGCTGCGCGTCTTGCAGGAGCGGGAAGTGACGCGAGTCGGCGGTACCGACACGATGCAGGTCAATGTCCGGATCGTTGCCGCCACGCATCGGGACCTGTGGGAGCGCGTGCGCGAAGGCGCCTTTCGGAAAGATCTCTTCTATCGCCTTAGCGTGCTGCGCGTCCAGGTGCCACCACTGTGCGAGCGCCCCGAGGACCGCGACTCCCTCACTACGGCGCTGGTAAGTGCCGCGATGCGGCGGGTGCAACTTGCAGACTTGCTTGACGCTGTCCTGCCTGCCGCCCTGGTCGTCGCCAGACAACACGCCTGGCCAGGTAATGTCCGCGAGCTTGAGAACTTCGCCGAGCGTGTTGCCATGGCTTGTCTCGAAGCCGGCGCGGCAGTCCCGGGAAGCCAACTGGCCGCGCTTCTCGACCGTGATGCGTACCACTACGATTCACTGGTCGCCATGCCGGAGCCCCCCGACACCACGCTCTCTGGCATGACCATCGCCAATGTGAAGGAGGTTCTCAATGCGTGTGGAGGAAACCGTACCCTGGCCGCAAAACGCCTGGGTATTGGTCGCTCCACGCTATGGCGCCTCCTCAAGAATTAGCGATTGCTCAGGAGTTTGCCTTGCATAAGGTGGCCACGCGGTCTTAAGTGTGTTGCGTCGTGGCCCCCGATCACCCGGCCAGATCGGGGGGCTCCGGGACAAATCAGTCAGAAGGCCCGATCACTCAGGCTTGACACCCGCTTCGGCAATGACTTTTTCCCAGCGGAGTTTTTCTGATTCGATGAACCGTGCGCCGTCCGCGCGCGACATCGGCATCGGATAGGTGCCGAGGTCTTTCAGTCGGTCGATGAAAGGCTGCTGGGTCAGGCTCTGGTTCACGGCAGCATTGATCCGATCGAGCACAGGCAGCGGCGTGCCCTTCGGCGCGAATACCGTGAACCAGCCCTTGGCGACCAGTCCCGGCGCCACGTCCTTGGCCAGGGGAATGCCGTCGAGGCCGGGCAGGCTTGCATCCGATGTCACCGCAAGCGCCTTGAGCCGTCCCCCGCGCACGAGCGGCACCAGTGGCGCGATGCCATCGACATAGACCGGGATGTCGCCTTTCACAACGGCCTGGATGGCCTGCGTGGTGCCGCTGAAGCTGACCTGCCGGAACTTCGTCTTCTGCAGCTGCCCCATCATCTCGGCCGTCAGGTGCGGCACCGAGCCGCGCGTGGGGCTGCCGATCACCACATCGTCCGGACGGGCCTTGCCCTCCTTGAGCACATCGGACAGCGTCTTGTAGTGCGTGCCCGGGCCGGCCACGAACATCATCGGCGTATAGGCCAGCGTTGCCGCCACTTCGGTATCGCGCCGGATATCGAATTTCGCTTCCTTGTACATCACGGGCGTGGTCACGGCGGCCGCCGCATGAAAGAGCACCAGCGTGTAACCGTCGGCGGGCGCCTGCTTGAGCGCGCTCATGGCAACGATGCCGTTGCCGCCCGGCTTGTTCTCCACGATCACCTGCTGCTTCCATGACGCGGCCAGGCGCTCGGCCATTTGCCGCGCGATGATGTCCGGCGCGCTGCCCGCAATGGAAGGGACGAGAATGCGGACCATCTTGTCCGGATACGCATTCGCGCCGACAGGCAGCGCAATGATGGAACCGGCAAGCATGGCCAGTGTAATAAAGGGGCGCTTCATGATGTCTCCAACGTCTGGCGTACCGGCAACCCCACCGGCGCCGGCACTTATTTGATACACAGTCAAATCAGGATTGTAGTTTTATTGACTGCATATCAAATAAGGAGAAACCACTACGAGCGCGCGTGGGTCGAAGTGACGAGAATGGCCCCGCCTATGCGGCGCGCGCGCTCTTCTTTTTCGCGGGTTTTGCGTCGCGCGGCCAGGCTTCGATGCCGTCGAGCGTAATGCGCAGGCCCTCTTCAAAGGCCGTGTCCGAGGAGAGATGGGAGAACGCCTTGCTGACAAAGCGCGCCCCTGGATATTGCTCGGCCGATACCGATTCGAGCTTGTTCTGGATAAATGCCTGGTGGTAGGCCGGCAATTGCCGCGAGGCTTCGGCCATGCTGGCCGAGACAAGGTATTGCGCCAGGAAATGATACCCAAGCGCGACCTGCTCCGCCGTGAAGCCGCCCTGCATGATGGCCGATGTCATGCGATTGAAGAATTCCAGGCCGTAGTCGGTCTCGCCCGGTTGCACGTCCTGGAACAGGCGATACCGGTTATGCGACGCCACATAGTTGCTGACGCCGGGATTCTCCACTGCCACCTGGAAGCTGAGCCGCGCGATGTGCTCGACGTCCGCCCGCCAGTCGCCGGTCAAGGGCGCCACGCGCTGGATCCGCTGGCGGTAGTAATCGTTCAGTACGCCGGAAACCAGGTGGTCCCGCCCGCCCAGGTAGTAGTGGATCAGCCCGGGCGCCACGCCGAAATCCTTCGCGAGCTGGACCATGGAAATCTGGTCCAGAGGCATCGTCTTGGTCAATTTGATCGCGTGCTGCAGGATCGTCACGCGGCTGAGCATCGGCTCGGTACCGATCGGCGACTCCGTCTTGGGCGGACGCCCGCGACGGCGAGGTGCCGGACTGGATGGTTGCGGTGCGGCAGCCTTGACTGCTGGCGATTTACGTGCGGCAGGCATGATCGAGGGACGAAGCGGACCGCTTCGGAATTGGTAGTATGCCAATTCTATCCGCGTTCGCCCGTCCTGCCAGCTATTGCCCCGCCCTAGGCCGATGCGGCAGCCGCCACGGCTCCATGTCGGCTGCCCATCCTGTAGCGCCCCAGAGACAGCACCAGCGCGGCAGCCACCAGCAATATGCAGGGCAGTATCAGCAACGGCAGATCGTAGTTCCCGCGTGCGTCGAACCACGCGCCCAGGCCGATCGGGCCGATCACGGCGCCAAGCCCGTAGCCAGAGAACGCAATCCCGAACAGCGAGCCGAACGATGTCAGGCCAAAGTACGAGCGGACAAGATAGGAGATCAGATCGCCTTCCGCGCCGATCGTCAGCCCGATCAGCATCGTGGCAATCAGCAGTGTGTTGTAGTCGTTCGAGCCGCGCAGCAGGAATACGCCGATGGCACCGCCCACGAAGAACACACTGGCCACCAGCGGCGCGTGAATGCGATCGATCAACAGGCCAGTCAGCAGGCGCCCCGCCAGCAGGCCGATGCCGACCGTCGACCCACTGCGCGCCGCCATTGCCGCATCGAACCCCCGATCCGCGAACAACGATGGCAGATGCGGCCCGAGGGACAGCGTTGCCGCCGAACTCAAGATGAATACGCACCAGATTGCCCACAGCCGATAGCTGCGTAGCGCCGCCGCCAGTGGCACACCCTCCGGCGCGGGCGTTGCCACCCGCCCCACCTTGTGCCCGGCCCGGAGCCGCTCGCGCAGCAATCCGCACGCCAGCAGCGACAACACGATCGAGCCAGCCGCAAGGCCTACATAAGCCATACGCCAGCCAACTGTCGTCACCAGATACTGCGCGATGATCGGCAGGATGACCGTGCCCACGCCGAGCCCGCACATGGCGATGCCCAAGGCCAGGCCTAGTCGCCGGTCGAACCATTGTGGCAACACGGCCAGGTAGCCCAGCACCGAGGTAGCGGCGCCCGAGACGCCCACCACAATGGACAATGCTACCCAGATCAGCATGCTGCCGTTCTGGAGCGCCATCGCCGCCGTTGCCAGACCGAACACGATTGCCGAACATGCGATCACGCGACGGATGCCAAAGCGGTCCATCAGCGCGCCAACAATCGGACTGACGATCGCCAGCCCAAACATCGAAGCCGCGTAGGAAAGCGATGCCTGAGACCGCCCCCAGCCGAACTCCGCGGCAAGTGGCCTGACGAAGACACCGGCAGTGGCATTGAACAGCGGTGCATAGCCAGCCATCATGCCGAGCGCGGCGCCAAGAATCACGCCCACGTAGATCCAGACAGACACGCGAGGCGGCGCGTTGGGGACGGGTTGCATGGAGTAGTCTCCTTGTTGGCGGTGCCGCCTTATACGGACGGCTACCTCTTTGTCGGAATGTTGCGATCAGCGCAGGCCGGTCTGGCTGCCCAGGTAGGCGCCCGCGCCCGGCGCCGTAGCCGCGATGCCCAGCTTGCGCATCATCTGCCGCGCCGTACAGATGGCAGTGGATGTCACGGGAATGCCCAGTGCCTGTTGCGCGGGCTCGATGGCCGCCAGCGACGGCATTTGCACGCAGGCCGACAGCACCACGGTATCCACGCCCTTCACGTCCAGCCGCTTGACGTCTTCCAGCAACTGCAGCGGATCACGCTCGCCGACTTCCAGGTTGTCGAGGATCGAAAAATTGATCACATCCCTGACCTCGATGCCTTCGTGCTCGATGTATTCGACTACCGTCCTGGTCAGCGCATCGCTGTAAGGCGCCATCAGCGCGATGCGGCGCGCGCCAAAATCCTTCAGTTCATCGACCAGCGCACCGGCCGATGTCATGATCTGCGGGCGATACGGCGCATCGGCAATCGCCCCGCCCAGTTCCTCGATCACCTGCCGGTGATAGCCCATGCCCATGCACATGGTGGCCACCAGGCACGCCGTGCTCATGACATCGACGCGCGCATCGGCCAACTCCAGTGCGCAGCGACCCATGTCGCGGTTCATCCTCTCCAACTCCTCGGCCACCACGCGGTGCATGCGCACCCGGCTGGCGTGGAAGCTGAACCGCTCCGGCAGCGCCTGCATGCGGGCGGCGAAGATGGCGGGCACCTCGCGCTCCATCGTGATGTTGGAGCTCGGCACAATTTGTCCGATTCGAAACTTCATCATTGGCAATTCCAGGAACGTTCAGGGGGCGGGAGAATAAAAGCGGTTCAGATCCGCGCGCAGGGAATCGGGGATCGGCGTGCCTTCGCGCCGGTCCAGGCGCACGCAGATCGGCGAGAACATGGCATCGAACACCGCTGCGCCATCGGGGCGGCGCGCCACGCAGCGGATATCAAAGGATCTCGTGCGAATGGCTTCCACGGTGCAGGCGATGTCGATCTCGTCATCGGGCCAGAGCGTGCCGATGAACTCGAAACGGATTGCCTTGCATGGCGTGCCCACGCCGTGGACCTCGCCCAGCCTGCCGTCACCGCCGGCCATGTACGCGGTGTAGAGCCCTACCGCGCCCAGCAGGTAATCCGTGAACCGGCCCGTGTAGACCACACCAGCCGGATCGCAGTCGCCCCACCGCACCTTGCGCCTGACGACGAATGGGCTCTCGCTCAGCACGTACTCCGTGGCGTTGATCATGGCTGTCCCACGATGGTGCTGCCTGTCACACCGCCGGCGGCGAGTTCCGCCATCAGGACCGGAAACTGGGCGCGCAGCCGCTCAGCATCCACGCGGCCCGTGCGGGTCATGAAGCGGAACACGAACTCGTGCGGCGTCGGCAGATCCATCCATTCACGGATGCGCTCGTACCAGTTGTACGACGCCTCGGACGCGCTGATCAGCTTGGCCTTCTCCGGCTTGCGCACGGCCTCATACTGCTGCAAAGCGGCGGGGACGTCATCGGAATGGGCCATGATCGCATCGGCCAGCGCCATCGCATCTTCCATGGCGATGCGCGTACCCGACCCGATTGAAAAGTGCGCGCTCGTCAGCGCATCGCCGATCAGCACCTGCTTGCCGACATGCCAGTTCGCATTGAGGATGACAGGGAACTGGCGCCAGACCGAATTGTTCGACACCAAGCCGTAGCCGGCCAGTTCCGGCGCGAACACCTTCTCGAACAGTGCCTGCCGGGCTTGCGCGCTCATCGCCTCCATGCCGAAGTCCAGCCAGGTCTGGTGGTCGCACTCGGCCACGAACGTGCTCATCGAATCCGAGTATGGGTAGTAGTGCGCGACGAAGTAGCCGGCCTCGAACTTGCGGAACACCAGTGCGGGGCTCGGGAACGGCTTCTCGACGCCGTACCAGGCGAAGTGGTTCGTCAGGGTGCGACGCGTGGTGCCGAAGCCGGCTTCATTGGCCGCGCGCAGTTGCGAGTTGATGCCGTCGGCACCAACGACCAGGTCGGCATCGATGGCGTCGAAATCGGCAATACGCTTGTTGTACGTTACGCGCACGCCAAGCTCATGCGCACGCTGCTGCAGGACGGACAGCAGGCTGATCCGGGGAATGGCGCCACCGCCGGCGCCCGGTTTCTTCATGACGATCGGGTGCTCGCGGCACACGATCGAATGCTGATCATTGAACCGCATGATCCTGGCTAGCCGATCCACGACAATCGGCGACGCCGAGCGCAGGTTCGACAACCCCGTATCGGCCAGCACCACGCCAAAGCCGAACGTGGCGTCTTCGGGGTTCTGCTCGTACACGTCGATGTCAACATTCGACACTCTCTCCTTGAGCAGAATTGCGAGGAACAGGCCGGACGGGCCGCCGCCGATGATGGTCACTTTCATTGCGCGCCTCGCGGAGCAATCACCAGCGCATCCATGTCGAACTGGCGAATCTGGCCCGCCAGCCCGCCGGTCAGCGCGCCGTACCAGACCGCGGGCTTGAAGCCCAGCTCCTTGCGGCGGAACTGCAGCGTCGGATTGCCGTCGATGCGCACATAGCCGTTGCCCAGCGCCGTGGCCAGGTATCCATCGGTCTTGCGCGCCACGTCGATCAGCGGCGCAAACTCGGGCACGTCGAGTACATAGATCGATGCCTTGTCCTTGTCCGCCACCGCCTCGATGCGCTCCGCCTTGCGCTGCCACACCGGATCGATCGATGCGAACGCCGCGCCTTTGTCGCGTGCGCATTCCAGTTCGATGGCCGAATCCATGGTCAGCGCGGCATCGTGCATGTCGGCATCGCTGAACGCACGCACCTGCCAGGTGATCTCGATCGGATAGCCGTTCGGGTCGTTGAAGTAGATGGACTCGATGACCTCGTGGCGGATCTGGTAGCGCAGCGCAATGCCCACGGCTTCCACACGCTGGCGCCATTGCAGCAGTTCGGCCTCATCGCGGACCCGCCATGCCGTGTGCGTGGCACGATCCTGATAGTGCTCGCGAACCGTCAGCCAGTCCGGGCGTTCGGTGCCGATGTAATAGAAGAAGGCGATGGTGCTGCCGTTGCCGCTATCGAAGAAGAAATGCAGGAAATCGGCATGATTGTCCGGGCCCCAGCCCTTGGCCGAGATGGCGTGGACCAGCGGCAGGCCAAGCAGGTCGCGGTAGAAATGCACCGTCTCGGCCAGTTTCCAGGTAGGCCTGGCGGTGTGATGGACGCCGTGCAGCGCGACAGCGGGCACGTTGGCTTGGGCGGCTTGCGTGGATTGGGTCATGTCACTTTCCTTCGTCACTTGGCTTGCTGAACAATGCTTGTTGCGGCCTCGGCCTGCAGGACTTGCACGATGTGGTCGCGCAGCAGCACCTTGCTGAGCTTGCCCGAGGCGGTGAGTGGAAACTCCGGGATGATTTCCAGGCGCTCCGGCCACTTGAACTTGGCCAGCCCGGCGTCCTGCAGGTATCCGGTCAGCGCCGGCAGCGTCAAGCCAGCCGCGGCGGCGGCGGGCTTGAGCTGCACAAAGGCACAGACGCGCTCGCCGTAGACCTTGTCGGGCATGCCTACCACGGCGCAAGCCAGGATCGCGGGATGCTGGTTGATGACGTTCTCGAGCTCTTCAGCGTTGATCTTCTCGCCGCCACGATCCACCACATCCTTGATGCGGCCACGGAAGAAGTAATAGCGCTTGCCGTCGACCACGCTTGACGACATCAGGTCGCCCGAGCGGTAGAAGCCGTCGGCGGTAAAGCGCGCGACGTCTTCCTGTTCGGACTTGTAGTAGCCACCGATCGTATAGGGGCCGCGAAACAGCGCTTCGCCTGGCTCGCCGTCGGCGACGACGTCTTCGGTGCCCGGGTGCACGATCCGCACCTCGTCGGCGGCGGACACCGGGTGGCCGATCGACTGGTCGCGGATCTCCTGCGGATCATCCGGCCGCGTGAACATGATCACGCCTTCGGTCATGCCGAAGATATGGTGCGTAGGCGAGCCCGTCAGACGCGTCAGATTGGCGGCGTTCTTGGGCGCGATGAAGTTGCGCCGCGCCTTGTCGGCGGCCGTGCCGCGCAGCAGTGCCGGCGCGATGCGGTTCAGGATCGGCCCGGCCACGCCAAACCAGGTCGGTTCGTAGTCGCGGACCAGCGCCTGCAGTGTGTCATCCGAGATATCGGGCGCCACCGTCACCTTCGCGCCGCTCAGCAGGAACGGGCCGAAGAAGCAACCCATATTGAGGTTGTGCATGTACGGCGTTGGGAAGAACAGCACGTCTTCGCGGGTGTAGCCGTTGCACGTTGCCACCGCGCGCATGTTGTACAGGTACTCGTTCTGGAAGCGCGGGATGATCTTGGGCACGCCGGTGGTGCCGCCTGACAACTGGAACACGGCGGCCTGGAACGGCTCGTGCTTCACATCGGCCAGTACTTCCCGGGCGCGCGCCAGCGGCATGTCGCGGATCAGGTCGGCCAGCAACACAGCGCGGCCACGGCGTACCCCCCGGGCCTGCAGGATGATCTTGAGGCTCGGCACCTCGGCCTGCATTTCCTCGGCAAAGGCCACATCATCGAACTTGGGATCATCGCCCTGCACAAAGTGCAGCCGCGCTTCGCACAGCTTGCCCAGATAGCCGATTTCGAGCTTGCGGAACGCCTGCAGCGAGCACAACGGAATAATGCCGGCCTTCAGGCAGCCGAAGAAGGCCAGCAGCAATTCGTTGCTGTTGCCGCACTGGAAGATGGCGCGGTCAAGCGGCCTGAGTCCGAGTGCCAGCAACGCGGCACCGAGCCGATCGGTCTGCTCGTCGAGCGCCTGATATGTGAATTCCCCCTCGGGGCCGACCAGGGCCAGGCGATCCTTATTGTCGCGAAATGACTGGCGGAAGGCGCCAACCAGCGTTTCGCCGGTCAGATAGCCTTCCGCCACGTACTGGCGCAGGCGGCTTTCGTCGGGGTAGCGCACGCCGTCGAGCAGCACTGACGGGCGCAAATGGGTGGGTTGCAGCATATCTGTCTACCTCTGTATTTGTCTTTGTTCCTGCAATCTGGCTCAAACCATCGTTTCGCGGAGCCACTCGACGATGAGTCGGCCTGCAATACGCTGCCCCGCTTCCTCCTCACGGCTGAGGGCCATGCCGTGGTGGTTGCCGCGCACGCGGACGTGGCGCTTGTGCGGCGCCGGGATCTGGTCGTAGATCGCGCGGATGTCGGCGGGAAAGGTGCACTGGTCGCCCGTGTATTCGAGCAACAGTGTCGGCTGATGCAGCGCACCGAGCGTCCTGTCCAGTGCGGCATTCGACGACAGGCCGGACCATGTGGAAAGCCACGATTCCGGCGTCACGGTGCGGCCGAAGCCCACGCTGCCCCAGTTCGATATAAACGGGTCCTTGCCCCATAGCGATCCGGTCTTGCGGTCCGACGGGTCCAGCGCGATGTCCCACGACCGCAGGTCGGCATCGGTACGCCAGACCTGGAAGATCGGGGCATGGGCGGCCAGGCGGCGATCGGCCTCCGTGGCGCTGCCTGCCTTGATCTTCTTTCGTGCTTCGTGCTTGGCGCGCAGCATCGCCTTTGCGCGCTCGTCGATGCGTGCCACGCGGGCGGTTTGCGCAGCCTGGTAGCGTTCGATGAACGCGGGCGCATAACTGCCCTTCCCCGTTTCCACATCGAAGCCATTGGCTTTCGCGAACGGATCGAGCGTGGGGTCTGTCTGCATCGGATCGCTCTCGTCGATGACGGACGGATCGATGCTGCTCATCAGCAGCTTGCCCTGGCCCGGATGGGGCGACACCAGGATGAAGGCATCGACCTCCGGCATGTGCAGTTCGCCCAGATTCGTCGGTCGTCCGCCCGGCGTGCGGGCGATGCGCGTCTCACGCGGGGTCAGCGCCTGCTGGTTGTAGAACGTGTAGAGCCCGGCGCCGCCAGAGTTGCCGAGCATCACGAGTTTCTCGTAGCCCAGTTCGCGCAGGTGCGTCATGCCGGCGGCCACATCGAACAGCGCGACCTCGTGTTCCAGGCGCAAGTCGTTGCCTATCGAACGCGGCCCCTGCACCCAGCAGGCGCAGCCCGCATCGAGAACGAACGGCACGAGGTAATGCGTGATGGCCATCTCGCGCGGATGCATCAGCGAGACGACGGTCTTCTCCTTGCCGGTCACGCTGAACAGGAAGCCAAGCGTGCGTTGGCCGTCGGCCGTGCCTAGCGCGTAGGGCACCATCTGATATGAGCGGTTCATCAGGCGGGCGTCCCACGATGCGCCTCGCATCCCTGCCGTCACCTGCGGCTTGTCTTGTTCAGTCACGCTGTCTCCTTGGTAAATGCTACCGTCTCAATAATCTAGTATCTATTTGATATGCTGTCAAATAATTTTGGAATGGCTGCCCGGACTCATGAAAAAAGAGCGTGCCACGGATGCGGCACGCCTCAAGGCGCGACCTGGCCGGCGCGCCAGTTGACGCAAGGCTCAGAAGTTGTGCCGCAAACCGATCACGGCGCCAAACTGGTTGGCACCCGCGATCACCGAGCCGTCATACCCGTTTGCGCCCAGTGCGGAACCGCCCTTGTTCAGCGTATATGACGTCGACAGATAGGCATCGGTGCGCTTCGAGAAACGATAGTCCGCCGACAGAACGATCGACATCGGGTCCTTCGCCGATGTGCGGTCGTTGGTCTTGTAGACCGCGCCGGTCAAGGCGAATGCCTGGCCGAAGTTGTAGGTCACCCCCGTCCAGAACAGATCGGTACGCGTCATTGACGACAGGATCTGGCTGACCAGACGCCGATAGCCAAAGTACGCTGACACCGGACCGAAGTCGCCTGCGGCCGAGGCTACATAGCGACGCTCAGTTCGCCCCGCGGTGGCAGCGGATGTACCGTTGAGCTGGTCGTAGACGCCGGCCAGGCGGAATCTGCCCATGTCGTACGAGAACCCCGCGCTCATCTCGCGGCCAACCCTGCTGTTGCCCGGCACTTCCGAACCGTTCGCAATCGTGGAGTCCACGCCGAAGCTGTACAGCGCCGACGCCGTCAGCGCGCCGAACTTGCCGGTGTACTTCACCGCGTTATCGGTACGGCCTGCCAGCCACGTATCGTGCGAGTACGACGAATACTTGGGCGCGAAGAACATCGGATCGAAGCCGATGACCAGGTCGAATGTCAGGTTGTGATGCCGCCCCATCGTGACCTGCCCGTACGGTGTATCGAGCCCGACATACGCCCGGCGCCCGAACAGCCGCCCGCCCTGTGCCGCCGCCCCGGAATCGAGCACCATCCCGCCTTCCAGCAGGAAGATCCCCTTCAGACCGCCACCAAGGTCCTCGACACCACGCATCCCCCAGCGGCTACCGGCAATGTTGCCCGACGTCATGCGCACGAGGCTCGAACTCTGTTTTGCAGCATTCGGCACGTGGTTCAGATATTCGATGCCCGCATCCGCCACGCCGTACAGCGTGACAGACGATTGGGCGTGCGCGGTCGCACCGGTCGCTAGCAGCGCACCGGCGATGGCCAGGCTCCGTTTCATTTCTCCTCCGTAATTGATCTTGGATCGTGGCCGAGCGTTGGCCCACGATGTGCCGCCCAACGCTATCCGTCACTCAGCGGTTCCGAATCCACCGACGACTGAAATTGATATGCACACAATTAAAGTTACGGGATTTTTGATACCCAGTCAAATAATGGTATTCCCTAGACGCACGGTGGCATGAACTCTCGCCCTATGTCCGCAGGCCACCGTACTTCGACAACCTGTCGCGAGACGCAGCGCCCCTTCAGGATATCAAGGGCATGCGGCCCCTGGTCATCCTTGGTGATTCGGTGACTACCGACCATATCTCGCCGTCTGGCGCGATCAGCATCGGCACACCGGCTGCCGACTTCCTCCTTGCAAAGGGCATCGAGAAGCGCGACTTCAATAACTACACGACACGCCGTGGGAACCACGACCTCGCGGTGCGTGCGACGTTTGCCAATATCCGCTTGCGCAACCACATCGTGCCGGGCGTGGAAGGCGGCGTCACGAGGCTGATGCCGGACGGCACGCAGATGCGCGTCTACGAGGCGGCCACCGAATACCTGAAGCGAGATGTCCCGCTCGCGATCATTGCCGGCAAGAACTA
Organism: Cupriavidus sp. 05T41; assembly: GCF_056396525.1. NCBI lineage: Bacteria > Pseudomonadati > Pseudomonadota > Betaproteobacteria > Burkholderiales > Burkholderiaceae > Cupriavidus > Cupriavidus sp. 05T41. The sequence goes on along the minus strand of NZ_JBFTLQ010000032.1, from coordinate 55,592 downwards.
TGGTTGCGGCTCATCGCGTGACTGGGCGGCCAAGGGCGTTGCATTGCTCGGCGTGAAGGCGGTGATCGCCGAAAGCTTCGAGCGGATTCACCGCACCAACCTGGTCGGCATGGGCGTGCTCCCCTTGCAGTTCGAGGCAGGCACCACGGCGGAATCGCTCGCGCTCGACGGGAGCGAGACGATCGATATCCTCGCGCTGGCGGACCGCCTCGATATCTCCGGCCGCATAGAGGCGATCATCCATCGCAGCAATGGGACGACGATCAACGTGCCATTGACGATCCGGCTCGATACCGGCGAGGAAGTTGAATACTGGCGTCACGGCGGCATCCTTCCTCTCGTCTGGCGCGAGTATGTCTCCGGAAAATCCGAGGACCATGTATCCCACTCGGCAAAGCGTGTCCAGCCTGAAGTGGGTGGGCCGCAACACGAGCTGCCCGATGCCATGCCGGGTAGCGAAGTTCCCAGCGCGACCCAGGGTGCGACGTTAGGCTGATGGACAGGGAGGTTTGCCTCCCTGCTCTTTCCAGCTCATGCATTGCAAGTGTCGATTGACCGCTAGCCGGCGTAGGAACGCGTGCCGATCCCGGCATGCGCCCGCGCCACTGCAAGCACGACCTCCCGCCTGCGGCACGATGACGGTGGTCCTCTCCGCTGTGCCAGCGTCTTTTGCCGGCCTGGCAGCGATTCGCACGTCGTTGCGCTCAGTACGCATCTCCCTGGTCGGCGTGCAGAACCGATCCACGAATGTCCCTGCTCAAGCGACGGACAGCCTGGGGCGGCTGCCCGATGGTGCGCACGAATGCGCGCCTCATGCGCTCCCGGTCGGATAGACCCACTTCGTGCGCGATCACGTCCAGCGAAAGACGCCCCTTTTCCAGCAAAAGCCTCGCGGCTTCCACGCGCAGATGCTCGACGGCCTTGGCGGGCGATTGACCGGTCTCCGCGCTGAATGCCCGGCTGAACTGGCGCGGGCTTAGCCCGGCGACATCGGCAAGTTCGTCGACCGTCAATGCGTTACGCAAATTGGCGTTCGCGTAGTCGATGGCCTTCTGGATCCTGTCGGACTTCGGGTCGAGGTCAAGCAATGTCGAAAACTGCGACTGGCCGCCCGCGCGCCGGTGATAGATGACAAGCTTGCGCGCTACCGTGCGCGAGACGTCCTGGCCATGGTCCTTTTCAATCATGGCGAGCGCCATGTCGATCGTCGCCGTCATGCCCGCGGACGTCCAGATCGGTCCGTCCACGATGAAAATCTGGTCCTCCTCGACAGCGATCTTCGGAAAGCGGCACTGCAGATCGTGTGCGAACCGCCAATGGGTGGTCGCGCGCCGGCCATCCAGGACGCCCGCTTGCGCCAGGATGAAGGCGCCTGTGCACGGCGCCGCGATCCGCCTCGACGTCTTCAGCGAGCGCCTGACGAATGCAGTCAATGCCGCGGAAACGATGTCAATCTCGACGCCAGAGCCGAACATGACTGTGTCGAATGCGGCATCGCCGAAGGGCTGCGACTCGACGCGGATGCCTGCCGACGACGACACCAGTCCTCCCCCCTCCGACAGAACTGTCACGTCGTACGCCCGCTCTTCGAGTACGACGTTTGCCAGCTCGAACGCGGTGACTGCCGCCAAGCCCATCAGATAGAAGTTCGGGAATACGACAAAGCCGATCGTGTGCATGGGGCACCCTGTTTCACGTCCTGAATTGGACGTATATATGACATTTGAGACGCGGTCAACGACGATTATGATCGACTGGCAGTCAAAAAGCCGGCCGGGCCGGAGGCCGGGACTGCGTACCAACTCCGCGGCGACACGCCGCCTCGCAGGCCGTCCCCCAACCGCGTTTCGCAAAGAACCTTCGTATGGATCGTCGACTACTGATACTGGCGCTTGGCATGTTCGCAATGGGTACCGACAACTTTGTCGTCGCCGGTATCCTTCCAGGTGTGGCGGCCTCGCTGCATACATCCGTCAGCCTGGCTGGCCTCATGGTTACGTTCTACGCGCTGACCTATGCGGTGGCTGCGCCAGTGATGGCAGCCGTGGCGGGCGACTTGCCGCGCAAGCTTCTGCTCGTTTCGGCGCTTGGGATTTTTGTCGTCGGCAACGCGATCAGTGCGCTCGCCACCGACTTGCACTGGGTCCTGGTGAGCCGGGCCCTGGCAGGATTTGGCGCCGCGCTGTTTTCTCCAACTGCATTGGGCGTTGCCTCGGCAATTGCCACACCTGAAAAACGCGGCCGCGCGCTGGCCACGGTAACGGCGGGCCTCACGGGAGCCACGGCGCTCGGTTCGCCAATAGGGACTTTTATCGGCGGATTCGGCAGCTGGAGGACAACCCTCTGGTTCGTCACGGCGCTCGGGATTGTGGCGATGATCGGCGTCTGGACGATGCTGCCCTCCGTTCCCCTGCCCGCGTCCGTCAGGTTGCGAGAGCGGCTTGCGCCCGTGCGCGACATGCGCATCGCGCTTACCTTGCTGACTTCCTTATTCGCGTTCGGCGGGTTCCTGATGGTCTACACGTATGCGGGCGTGGTGCTGGAGGCCGTGACGCACGGCGATGAACGCATTCTCGCGGGGATGTTCCTGTTGTGGGGCGTCGCCGCGACGGTCGGGAACCTGATGTCCGGCCGTCTCGTGGACCGATTCCAGAGCCGCAACATCATCAATGCGATGCTATGGATCGCCATCATCAATTTCTGTGTGCTGCCGTGGACCTCTGCGCATGCGCTTGGCGCTATCGTTGCGCTGATCGTCTGGGGGGTATGCGGGTGGGGGCTTATCGTTCCGCAACAGCACCGTCTCGTGCAACTGTCGCCGCATGTGGCGCCGCTGCTGCTTGCCCTGAACAATACGGCCACTTATATCGGACTTGCCTGCTCGGGCGTGCTTGGCGGTGTAGTGCTCCGATCGATAGGCGCGCGGTACCTGAGTCTCGTCGCGGCCGCGTTGATTGCGGTGGCATTCGTTCTTGCCACGGCCGCGCATCGTTGCATGGCGCGGCCGCGTGCGCAGCATCGTGCTTCAGCTGGTAGCGAGATCGAACCTGCCTGATTCGTCGACGCCGCCTCGCTCTCAAGCACCGCCACAACCAACGCTTATGGCGCGCGGCCGGATGGCGGCTGGCCGTACCCGATCCTTCACGCCATTCGCATACCGCCGGCGGCGGGACTACGGCGTCTGGGCAGACGCCGCGGGAACATCCTCCGTGGAGCGGGCCTCCGCGATCCGGATGAAGAAGGCCATCAGGAAGGCAACCACCAGCAGGCTGGCGAGGAACAGCAGGCCCGTGGCGGCGCTGTGACTTTGGCCCTTGATATAGCCGATGGCGAACGGGCCTGCGAATCCCCCGAGGTTGCCGATCGAGTTGATCACCGCGATCGACACGGCTGCCGTGGAGCGTGTCAGGAACAACGTAGGCAGCGCCCAGAAGGGCGACTTGAACGCGTAGAGGCCGGCCAGGCTCACGCCGATCAGCGCGATGGCCATGTAAGGATCCGTCAGCACCCCTGCCCCGACCAGCGATGCCGCGGCAACCGCCAGCGGCAACGCCGAGTGCAGCCGCCGTTCGTTCCTGCGATCGGAACTGCGCGACCAGAAAATCATGACGATGGTGGCGAACAGGTAGGGCACCATCGCGATGACGCCGATCTGTGTATGCGTCAGGTTCGCCGAGAAGCTCTTGATGATCTGCGGCATCCAGTAGCCGACGCCCAGGCTGCCGCACTGGTAGACAAAGTAGATGAAGGCCAGGTACAGCACCCTGGGGTTGCGCATCACCTTCATCGTGCTCAGGTGAACCGCCTGCGGACGCGCCTGCCTGTCGCGTTCGAGTTCATCGTTGAGCCATTGCTTCTCGGCGTCGGTCAGCCATCTGGCGTCGGCCGGCCGATCGGTCAGGTACAGGTAGCAGAGCACGCCACCGAGGACTGCCGGCGCGCCCTCCAGCAACAGCATCCAGCGCCATCCGCTCCACTGCATCCAGTGCACGTTGTCCATGATCCACGTGCTTAGCGGCGCGCCGATGATGTAGGACACCGGAATCGCCGCCGTGAACAAGGCGACCGTCGTTGCCAGCTCCTTCGCGCGGAACCAGTGCGTCAGGTAGACGATGATGCCGGGAAAGAAGCCCGCTTCGGCAACGCCGAGCAGGAAACGCAGGACGTAGAGTTGTTGCGCGGTCTGCACGAACGCAGTGGCTACCGCCACCGCGCCCCACGTCACCAGGATTCGTGCAATCCATCGCCGCGCTCCGAACTTGTTGAGCATCACATTGCTGGGTACCTCGAAGAGAAAGTATCCGATGAAGAAGATGCCCGACACAAAGCCAAACGCTTCGCTGCTCAGTGCCAGCTCCCTGTTCATCTGCAGCGCGGCATATCCGATGTTCGCGCGGTCCAGATACGAAATGATGTAGAGAACGAAGACGAACGGGATGATCCGCCAGGTAATCTTCCTGACAATGGCCGCGTCGTCCAGGGTGATGGAATTCGGCATGGTGAGTGCGCCGGCGTTCGAACTGCCCGGCGTTGGTGACGTTGCTGGAATGCTGTGCGGCCGGGACATGCCGGTTACGCGGAGAAGATCATGCAGACGGGGCTGCCGGATTGCACACTGAACCCTGTTGGCTTGAGCCGGCCACTGGTCTTGTCGATGTGCATGGCGACGATCGAGTCGCTGTCTTCGTTCAGCACGTACATGTAGCGGCCGCCCGGTGCCGATGCGAAGAAACGCGGCGTGCGGCCTTGCGACGCTACTGCATCGACAAAGCGGAGATGACCCGTGGCCTGGTCGATGTGGAAGATGGCGATGCTGTCGTAGCCGCGGTTGGACGCATAGACGAAGCGGCCCGTCGCATCGACTTCGATCTCCGACGCACGGCTGTTGCCCGTGAACGTATCGGGCAAGGTGGACGCGATTTGCAGCGGCTTCAATGCGCCGGTGTTTCCGTCATAGGCGTATGTGGTGACAGTCGAGTCAAGCTCGTTGACGATATAGCCGAAGCGGCCATTGGGGTGGAATGCGATGTGGCGCGGTCCCGCTGTTTCGCGGGATTCGACAAAACCCGGCGCGGCCGGCGAGAGCTTGCCGTCGGCAAAGCGAAAGGTGAAGGTACGGTCCAGCCCCTTGTCGGGCACCACGACAAACTGGCCGCTCGGGTCGAACGGATTGAAGTGCGGCTTGGCCTGCTTCTGCTCAACGCGATGCGGGCCGACCGGGCCGTCGAGCTTCACCAGTTGCGTCATTTCACCGAGCGAGCCGTCGGCTTGCAGCGGCAGGACGGCGAGGCTTGCGCCGATATGGTTCGACACCACCACGTGCTTGCCTGTCGGATCGATCGCGAGGTGAACCGGATTCTTGCCGTGGGTGCTCTGGCGATTGATGAATTCGAGCTTGCCGGTGGCCTTTTCCACCGCGAAGGCGCTGATGTCGCTGAGGTCGCCATGAACCGCGTAAAGACGCTCGCCATTACCGCTCAGGGCCAGGAACGACGGATTGACGAGATCCTTGACGAGCTGCGTCAGTTGCAGCGCCCCCGTCAGCGAATCGATGCGGAAGACGCTGATGCCCTCCCCTCGCGCGTCGCGCTCACGGGTGGTTCTCGATCCTACGTATGCGTACATGTTGTTTCCTTTGGATGTGGTCTGGCTCCCCGGCGCGGCGGCATCCGCGGCGGCATCCGCGGCGCTGGCATACAGGCCAAGGGCTGAAACAGCCGACATGCCGACCGCCCCGCCAAGCAGGCGGCGGCGCTGGGCATTCAGCGCAGGAACAGCTCGGAGCGGGAGGGATTTCAAGGGCTTGTCTCCTGTAGTCCGCGGGTCATTGGGGTTTCCGCTTGATTGCATTTTTACGTAAACATGTGCAATATTCAGTCATGGAAAACACCTACCTCCCCGTCGAAGGCCAGTTTTGCGCTGGTGGCATCACTTATCGCCACATGGATTTGCCGGCGATGCTGGGCGACTCGCTGGCACGGCTACCCGTGGTCTTGCGCCTGTTGCTGGAGAACGTGGCGCGCAACATGGATGGCGAAGAGCGCGCAGATGCCATTTCCGCCATCGTCGCGTGGCTGGACACAGGCACCAGCGAGGCGGAAATCGCCTTCCAGCCGGGCCGGGTCTTGATGCACGACACCACGAGCACCCCAGCCCTGGTCGACATCGCCGCGATGCGGGACGCCCTTGCCGAAGCCGGTGCGGATCCGAACGCGCTCAATCCGGTGCTGCCGGTGGACTCGTCCGTCGATCATTCGCTGGCCGTCGAGGCGTTCGCCCGACCGGACGCGGCAGGTGTGAACCTGCAGATCGAGAGTCAGCGCAATGCCGAGCGCTACAGCTTCCTGCGCTGGGCATCGAAGGCCCTTCGCGGTGTGCGCATTCACCCGCCGGGCACGGGCATCATGCATACGATCAACCTTGAGCAACTCGCCACGGTGGTCGCCACGCAGCAGCGCGAAGGAAACCTCTGGGCGGTGCCCGACACCCTGATCGGTACGGACAGCCATACCCCGATGATCAACGGCATCGGCGTACTGGGCTGGGGGGTGGGCGGACTCGAAGCCCAGACGGTGATGTTCGGCATGCCTGTCATGCAACGAATTCCCGATGTCATTGGCGTGCGACTCACCAATGCCCTGGCACCCGGCGTCCTGTCCACCGACCTTGCGCTGACGGTCACGCAGCGCCTGCGCGCGATCGGCGTGTCGGGCGAATTCGTCGAGTTCTTCGGTCCCGGTGTCGCCACGCTGACGGCCGGAGACCGGTCCGTGGTGGCCAACATGGCGCCAGAGTACGGGGCCACCACCGGCTTCTTCCCGATCGACGACCAGACGCTGGCCTACCTGCGCGCCACGGGGCGCCCCGCGCAAAGCGTGACGCTGGCCGGCGAGTACGCGCGACGCACCGGACTGTGGTTCGACCCGCACGCCACGCCGCGCTACACGCGCGTGATCGAAGTGGACCTGGCCAGCATCGGCATGCATATTGCCGGCCCCCGGCGGCCGCAGGACCTGCTCTCCTATACCGATACCGCCGCGGCATTGGCGCGGTTTCCGTTCGAAGGCAAGCGGCAGGCCGACATGCCCCGCTACCCGGTGGCCATCGCTGCCATCACGAGTTGCACCAACACCTCAGATCCGGCCTTGCTGATGGCCGCCGGCCTGGTGGCGCGCAAGGCGCGCAAGCTGGGTCTGTCGGTGGCGCCCTGGATCAAGACCTCGCTGGCCCCCGGATCGCCCGCCGCGGCTGCCTACCTGGAACGCAGCGGCCTGACCGACGATCTGTCGGCCGTGGGTTTCGACATCGTCGGCTTCGGCTGCACCACCTGCATTGGAAATTCGGGCCCGCTGACGCCCGGGATCCGCGACGTGCTCGCAAATGGATCGGCGTGGCCGGTGGCCATGCTGTCGGGCAACCGCAATTTCCCGGGCCGCATTCATCCCGACCTGAACCTGGGCTTCATCATGTCGCCACCGCTCGTGGTGGCGTTCGCGCTGGCTGGCGACGCCGAGCGCGACCTGAGCCGGGACCCGGTACAAATCGCAGCCGATGGCACCTCCGTATTCCTCAAGGACCTGTGGCCCACGCGGGAGGAGGTGGCGGCCCTGCTGGCAAACGGTACCGACCCTGCCGACTACGGGCGCGCGTTCGCCATGGCGTCGCGTAATCCGGCATGGGCAGCCTTGCCATCGGCCGATGCGCCGCGCTACCCGTGGGACGCACGATCGACGGCATTGCGGCGCCCTCCGTTTGCCGCGCTCGACCAGGGCTCCCAGCTCGGTGACTACGACGCATGGCCGCTGCTGGTGCTCGGTGACGACATCACCACGGACCATATCTCCCCGGCCAGCGCGATCCCGAAAGACAGCTTCGTGGCCGACTTTCTGGTCAGCCGTGGCGATGACCGGAACGACCTGAACGTCTTCGCATCGCGCCGGGGCAACTGGGAAGTCATGATGCGCGCGGCGTTCTACAACAAGACGCTGGTCAACCTGCTGCGACCGGATGCGCCGACCGCGCATACCGTGCACGTGCCCAGCGGCGACGTCCTGCCGATCTTCGAGGTGGCGCAGCGTTACCGTCAGGATGGCGAGTCGGTGGTGCTGATTGCCGGGGAACGTTACGGCACCGGCTCATCGCGCGACTGGGCCGCCAAGGGCCAGCGCCTTTTGGGAATCCGGGCAGTGATTGCGGTAAGCTTCGAGAGAATCCACCGCTCCAACCTGATCGGCATGGGCATCCTGCCGTTGCGCATGCCTTCGGGCGTCGATCCGCAAGCACTGGCAATCCAGCCTGGGGACAAGGTCCATATCGGCGCGCCTGCGCAAGACCTCTCGCCACGCTGCAAGGTGCCGGTCAGCATTGTGCGCCGGGACGGGATGGTGGATGAATTCGAAGCCACCGCTGCCGTGGAAACCCGGCTTGAAGTCGATCTGCTGCGGCGCGGTGGCGTCATCCCATCGATCTTGCACAAGACGCTGGAACAACAGGGGGGTGCCATTGCCACGGCATGATTGCCCCTCCCCCGGCGGCTCGGACATCATGAATCACGACAGATCCATCGCGACGCAGATCGTCGAACTGATCCAGGCGGAGCGGCTGCCTGCCGGCGCTCACCTTCCGGCACAAATGCTGGCCGACAAGCTGCGCGTCTCGCGCTCTCCCGTCAACGAAGCGCTTGCGCTGCTGCACGAGAAAGGCATTCTCACGCGCGAGAAGAACCGGGGATTCTTTCTCGCACAGCCGGTAAGCACGCCGGCTACGGAGCTTGCTTCGCAACTGGGCCTGGCGGAGCCCGACGTCGTCGGTGCCGCCTATTTCCAGATTGCGGAAGACCTGCTGAAAGGCTCACTGCCCACGGAAGTCTCGGAGCAAGCCATCAGGACGCGCTACGGGCTGACCAGCACGCAGCTCAACACGGTATTCAAACGCATCGCACAGGAGGGCTGGGGAGAACGCAAGCCGGGCTACGGCTGGGAGTTCTCCACGATGCTGACCACGCCTGACTCGCTGCTCCAGTCGTACCGGATGCGGCTGGCGCTCGAACCGGCCGCCTTGCTCGAACCTGGCTATCGACTCGATGCGCGCACCATCGAAAGGCTGCGCACGGCAGAACTCCACCTGCTCAACGGCGGCATCGAGACGGACACGGCTGACCAGCTGCATGAGCGTGGCGTCCGCTTTCACGAATCGCTTGTCGAGGCCTCGGGCAACCCGTTCTTCATTGACGCGATCCGGCGCGTCAATCGCGTGCGCCGGCTCCTGTCCTACCGCTCGATGCGTGATCGAGAACGGTATGAGGAGCATGCAAGGCAGCATTTGCACCTGCTGGAGTTGCTGGAGCGGGAACGCAACGTGGAGGCGTCCCAGGCCATGCGCGAACACCTTGACCACACCCTTGCCGCGCTGGCCCGGATCAGCGAAATTCTCGAACCTTAGTTTCACGACTGGAACAACATGACTGCAGACAAGCAACTGCTCGACGCCTTCGCGCCCACCGGGGTATTGCGTGCTTCGATCAATCTCGGCAATCCGATCCTCGCGCACCGTGCTGGCGACGGGAGTGCCGGCGGGGTATCGGTGGACCTGGCGCATGCGCTCGCAGAGCGCCTTGGCGTGCCGCTGGAGCTTGTCGTCGTCGACGCCGCGGGGAAGTCTGTCGATATCGTGTCGAATCAACAGGCCGACGTGGGCTTCTTTGCCATCGATCCGAAGCGCGGCGCCGCCATTGCGTTCACTGCTCCCTATGTCCTGATCGAGGGCTATTACCTCGTGCGCGATGATTCCGAGGTGCGGACCAATGCCGATGTCGACCGCGCCGGCACGCAAGTGGTGGTGGGCAAAGGCAGTGCGTACGACCTGTACCTGACACGTGAACTGCAGCACGCGCAGATTGTGCGCTCGCCAACATCGCCCACCGTGGTCAAGACCTTCCTTGAACAAAACCTCGACGTGGCCGCCGGCGTCAAGCAACAGCTCGAGGCAGACATTGCCGGGCTGTCCGGGTTGCGTCTCCTGGGCGAGCGATTCATGGTGATCCGCCAGGCCATGGGTGTTCCGAAGGCGCGCGGTGAACGAGCCGCCACCTTCCTGGCGGATTTTATCGAAGAGATGAAAGCTTCGGGAATGGTGGCTTCCGCGTTGCGGCACCACGGAATCCAGGGGGCCACGGTCGCACCGGCATCGCCTTCCTGAGGCAAGCGCCGCGAGCGTCCGCTTCGCCGTGCGGATTCAACCGGTTGAATCCACACGCCAGAGCGGACATCCCTCAAGCCCTGCCCTGCGGGAACCGGCGTCCCGCAGGCCCGAAGGCGATCCGCCAAGGCGGACCAGCATGCTACTGGAGCGCGAAGCGCTGTTCCCGCACCGCTTGCGAGTCGAGCCCGATCTGGACATTGAAATCACCCGGCTCGACGACATACTCGAGTGCCGCGTTGAAGAACTTCAGCTTCTCTTCATCGATGGTGAATTGCACCACGCGCTCCTCACCCGCCTTTAGCGCAAGCTTGCGGAAGTCCTTCAACTCCTTCACCGGCCTGACCACGGAGGCCGCGACATCCTGGACATAAAGCTGGACAACTGCCTCGCCGTCGCGCTGCCCGGTGTTCTTCACGGTCACGCTGGCCTCGATCCGGCCATTGCGTGGCATGGTCCGGCTCGACAGCGTGACGTCGGACATGCTGAATTCCGTATAACTCAGGCCGTAGCCGAACGGGTACAGCGGGCCGGACGGCTCCTCGAAATATTGGGAGGTGTAGTTCCTTGGCTTGCCTTGCACGAACGGGCGCCCGATGCGCGGATGGTTGTAGTAGGTCGGAATCTGCCCGAGCGAGCGCGGGAAGGAAATGGGCAGCTTGCCCGCCGGATTGTAGTCGCCGAACAGCACGTCGGCGATGGCGTGGCCGCCCTCGGTGCCGGCGTACCAGGTTTCGAGCAGCGCGTCGGCATTCGCCTTTTCCCAGTTGAGATCCAGCGGGCGGCCGTTCATCAGCACCACCACCAGCGGCTTGCCGGTCGTCCTGAGCGCCTTGAGCAGGATTTCCTGGCTTCCCGGCAACGACAGGCTCGTGCGGCTCGACGCCTCGTGCGACATGCCGCGCGACTCGCCCACCGCCACCACGATCACATCGGCGCTTCGCGCTGCCGCCACGGCCTCGGCAATCATGTCGCCCGGCGAACGCTTGTCCTGCACGATCTCCGGCTTGTCCCAGTTCATGAAGTTCAGGTACCCGACCACCTCGGCGTCGTCGGTCACGTTCGCGCCGCGGGCATAGACCACGCGGCCCTTGTCGCCAACGGCATCGCGCATGCCTTGCAGCAGCGTGACCGATTGCTGGGACTTGCCTGCCGCCGACCAGCTCCCCATGATGTCGATGGGCGCGTCCGCCAGCGGCCCGACGACCGCAACCGTGGCGGTCTTCTTCAGGGGCAGCGTGCCACCGCGGTTCTCGAGCAGCACCAGCGACTTGCGCCCGGCGGCGCGTGCCGCCGCCCGGTGCAGGCGGCTCTCCGCGTCGACGTCCGGCGGGTCCTGTTGCGCGACACCGATGCGCCGGTAAGGGTCCTGGAACAGGCCCATGTCGTACTTGGCGCCTAGCACCTCGCGCACCGCATCGTCGACGTCGCGCATGGCGACTTCGCCCGATTTCACCAGCCCGGGCAGGTACCCCAGGTAGGCCGAGTCGTGCATGCTCATATCGACGCCGGCCTGGATGGCGAGCCTGGCGGCCTCGCGCCCGTCCTTTGCCACGCCATGCAGCGGCAGTTCGTCGATTGCCCCGTGGTCGCTCACCGTGATGCCCTTGAACCCCCAGTTCTTGCGCAACAGGTCCCGCAGCAGCCACCTGTTGGAGGTGGCCGGCACGCCGTTGATCGAGTTCAGCGCAATCATGACTCCGCCGGCGCCGGCGTCGATGCCGGCCCGGTACGGCGGCAGATAGTCCTGGAACATGCGCAGCGGGCTCATGTCGACCGTGTTGTAGTCGCGCCCGCCTTCCACGGCCCCGTATAGCGCGAAGTGCTTGATGACGGCCATCACGCTGTCGGCGTTGGCCGGCGAGGTTCCCTGCAACCCCTTGACGCTGGCCCGGGCGCACAGCGAGACGAGATAGGGATCTTCGCCGAATCCTTCTGAGGTGCGCCCCCAGCGCGGATCCCGCGAAATATCGAGCATCGGCGCAAAGGTCATGTCGAGGCTGTCCGCGCTGGCTTCGATGGCCGAGATACGGGCGGCCTGCTCGACTACCTCCATATCCCAGCTCGACGCGAGGCCCAGGCTGATCGGGAATATGGTGCGGTGCCCGTGCACCACGTCGTACGCAAAGAAGATGGGAATCTTCAGGCGGCTGTGCTTGACCGCCGCGTCCTGCATCGGCCGGTTGTCCTGGCGCCGTACCGAATTGAAGGTGCCGCCAACCCGTCCCGCCGCGATCTCCTTGAGCAACTGGGGCTGCGGCATGTCGTCGCCGATGCTGATGAGGCGCATCTGGCCAATCTTTTCCTCGAGCGTCATCCGGCTCATGAGATCGGCGATCAATGCGTCCTTGTCGCCGCGGGAATCCGATGCGGGACCGGCAAGCGCCGACGAACAGGCCAGGCTGGCCAGCAGGACCAGCGAAGAAAGCATTCTCATCAATAGTTATCCAAGTGTCCACGGGACCATGCGGCGCGACAGGCAGCCACTCCGCGATTGGGGCCTTCCCCCGGTTCCGGAGGTGTGCAAAGCGAAATACGTTATCTTTCTGCACTGTGCCCGCAGTTTACCGCCCCCACGCCAGCGGCTTTCGCCGCACGTGCCGCGGCAGCATGACTTAAGTTGCATTTTCTGGAGATTTTCGTGGTTCTTGCCGCCATCGCCGTGTCGTTACGTACCAGGAAACAAGCCGCCTTGGGCGCGCTCATGGCCGCCTGGGCGCTGCTGTATGGCGCCCAGGCTTGCGCGTTCTCCCTGGATGACGTGACGCTGCGCGCCAGGACGCTGGCCAACACGCCATATGCCGCGCCGGTCAGCAACCTGCCGCCCGTGTTCAGCCAGATGCAGTTTGCCGACTACATCAAGATCCAGCCCCGAGCCGACGCGATGGAGTGGAAGGACCAGGGCACGCCGTTCCGCCTGGGCTTCTACCACCAGGGCATGCAGTTCAGCAGCCCGGTTCGCATCAACGAGATCGTCGGCAGCGCGGTCCATGAGATCAAGTACAGCCCGGCGCGGTTCGACTTCAGCGACCTGAAGTTCGACGCGTCCGCAACCGGCAACCTTGGCTATGCCGGCTTCCGGGTGCTGTATCCGATCAACCGCCCCGGCAAGCTCGACGAGATCATGAGCGTGCTGGGCGCGAGCTATTTCCGGGTGCTCGGCAAGAACCAGGTGTACGGCCTGTCCAGCCGTGGCCTGGCCATCGACACCGGGATGCCGGTGGCGGAAGAGTTTCCGGCCTTCCGCGAGTTCTGGATCGCACGGCCCGACCCGCAGGACAAGCACCTGGTGTTCTACGCCCTGCTTGACTCGCAACGCGCCACCGGTGCCTACCGCTTTGACCTCATCCCGGGCGAGGACACGATCCTCAAGGTGCAGGCGCGTATCTTCCTGCGCGGAGCCGTTGCCAAGCTCGGCGTGGCGCCATTGACCAGCATGTTCCTGTTCGGGCCGAACCAGCAACGCGATCCGCACAACTTCCGGCCGGCCCTGCACGACTCCAACGGTCTCGCCATCCACGCGGGCAATGGCGAATGGCTGTGGCGGCCGCTGAACAACCCGCGCAACCTCGCCATCAGCACCTTCCAGGTGACCAATCCAAGGGGCTTCGGGCTGCTCCAGCGCGGGCGCGAGTTTTCCGCGTATGAGGACCTGAAGGACCGCTATGACCTGCGCCCGAGCGCCTGGATCGAACCGCAGGGCAATTGGGGCAAGGGCAAGGTCGAACTCGTGGAAATCCCCTCGCCGGACGAAACCAACGACAACATGGTCGCCTTCTGGACGCCGGACCAGTTGCCGCCCAGGGGCCAGCCGTTGCAGGCCGACTACACGATGCACTGGACCATGAACGAGCGCGCCCTGTTCGACAAGGATCTGGCCTGGGTCAAGCAGACACTGCGCTCGGCAGGAGAAATCACGCAGGCCAACCTGATCCGCCATCTCGATGGCAGCACCGGCCTGGTCGTCGATTTCGAAGGCCCCGTCCTCGCAAACCTTCCCTCCGGCACGCAGGTCGCCGCACAAGTCAGCGTTGGCGACAACGCCGAGCTGCTGGCCAATGTCCTGGAGCCAAACCCCGTCATCAAAGGCTGGCGGCTGAATCTGCGCATCAAGGTCAGGGATCCGAAGAAGGCGGTGGAGATGCGCGCCGCGCTGGTGTCTGGCGCCAGGACGCTGAGCGAGACGTGGAGCTACCAGCTGCCGCCATTTTCGGTCGAGGGGCAATAAGATTGCCGCGGCGCATCGGGGTGGCATGATTGAGATGTCGCCAAAGCTCACGCAAGGGACGAACATGATCAGACGCCGCCTTCCACTCCTCGCTCGCGGGGCGCTGGCCGGATTTCCCCTGGCCTTCGGCGCTTGCGCCACGACAAACCCGGTCGTTCCCGAACCTCGCCAGCAGGCGGGCTTCCGATGAACCGCATCCGACGTTCGATCTGCAGGCTCGGCCCGGCCGCCGCCGCAATGGCCCTGGCCGGGTGCGCCGCCTCCCAGGCCCCGGCGGGCGCCGATTCGCGCACGGGCGCGATCGCCGAACTGGGCGGCAGCGGAACAATGCGCGCGGCCATCAACCTCGGCAATCCGATCCTCGCGAGCCGCGCCGCGAACGGCGAGCTCCAGGGTGTATCGGTAGATCTCGCGCGTGAAGCAGCGCGCCGCCTCGGCCTGGCGCTCGAGCTGGTGCCGTTTGCTTCGGCAGGCAGCGTGGTTGACGCCGTCAAGGCCCGGCAAGTGGACCTCGCGTTCGTTGCGATCGACCCGGTCCGCGCGGCGGATATCGAATACACGGCGCCATACGTGATCATCGAAGGCGCCTACCTTGTGCGCAACGATTCGGCCCTGCAGCGCAACGACGAGGTGGACCACGCGGGAACCCGGGTAGTGGTGGGCCGCGGTAGTGCCTACGATCTGTTCCTCACGCGCGAACTGAAGGCGGCCACGCTGGTGCGCGCGCCGACCTCGCCGGCAGTCACCGACATGTTCCTTGCCCAGCGCCTGGACGTTGCCGCCGGCGTGAAACAGCAGCTTGAGGCGGATGCCCGGCGCGTTGGTGGCGTGCGCTTGCTGCCCGGCCGCTTCATGGTGATCGAGCAGGCCATGGGTGTACCGAAGGGGCGCGGCGCCGCGCGGGCCTGGCTCGGCAGCTTCATCGAAGACATGAAGGCTTCGGGCTTCGTCGCCGATGCGCTGCGACGCCACGGCATCGAGGGCGCCGGCGTGGCACCGCGTGCGGGGGCGTAGATAGAGGCGGGCGCAGAGCGCCATGCGCTATCCCGGCATCGAAGCAGACAATGCACTTGAGGCGGCGGAGCAGACAGAAGACCGGGCCGATCGGGCCGGCGCATTCCGGTCAGCATCCCGCCCGCGGGCAGCCCTGGTGTGGCGAGCCGCCGTTGCGGCGCGGAGATCTCGCGGCTACGCCTCGGCCAGGATCCGCTGGATGGCTTGCTCGAAGGCTTCCACGGGTTGTCCGCCGGTCACCAGGTAGCGGTTGTTGAAAATGACCGAGGGCACCGACTGGATACCCATTGCCTGGTATTCCCGTTCTTCGGCCCGAATCTCATCGGCATAGTCACCGCTCTGCAATATGTGGCGCGCCTGCGCGGCGTCGAGTCCTGCCGATTCCGCCGCTTCGACCAGGACATCGTGGCTGCTTGGATCCTTTCCCTCGCCATGGTAAGCCTGCAGCAGTGCCAGCTTGAGCGGCAACTGCCTGCCCTCCATGCCGGCCCAATGCAGCAGGCGGTGCGCATCGAAGGTGTTGTAGACCCGCGTACGCGGGCCAAAGGCAAAGCCGACGCTGGCGCCACGCTCGCGGATCGTGGCCTGGGTCTCGGCGATCTGGGCCTGCGTGCGCCCATACTTCTTGCCGAGATAGTCGACGATGTCCTCACCGTCCGGCCCCATCTGCGGATTCAGTTCGAAGGGATGCATGACAATCTCGGCGTCGACGGCGTCGCCGAGGCGCGATAGCGCAAGCTGGAGCGAGGACAGGCCGATAGCGCACCATGGGCATGCGATATCCGAGACAAAATCGATTCTGAGCGGTTGTTTCATGGTTTTCCTGGCGGGCGGCGGACATGCTGCGCGACCCGTCCGATATGAAGGCTGGAAGCGCAGAGAGTAGCCCGGATTGCCAATGCTTGCAGGCTCGTGTCGCCGCGCATGCCCGCAGCCGCCGCCGCCGGGGCCGGGGCCGCTAGAGCGTCAAGGACGCTTCGACAGCGCCGGGCGCTGGCGCGATTACTTCAACTTGAAGGCAACGCGCCGGGCTTCGCGTTCCGCCGCGAAATGACGGCCGGTCGAAGCCACGAGATCCTTGCGCTCCACGGGGATGCCGCAGTGCGGACATACGCTGGCCAGGCCGACATCGTGGCCGCATGCGCGATGCACGAAATGCATCGCCACTTCCTCATCCTTGTCCTTGCACCACGTTTCGCCCCACGCCCGTAGCGCGTAGATCACCGGGTAGAACGCCCACCCCTTGTCCGTCAGGCGGTATTCGTGGCGCAACGGCTTTTCGCTGTACGGCTGGCGTTCGACCATGCCATCCGCTTCAAGCGCCTTGAGCCGCGAAGTCAGCATCTGTGGCGTAGCGCCGGTCTGGATCTGAATTTCCTCGAACCGCGTGGCGCCCATGTACAGCTCCCGCAGTACAAGGATCGTCCACCGGTCGCCCGCGACATCTACCGAGCGCGCCACCGGGCATACCGTATCCGCCCTCTCCTGCGTTGCATGTGCCACGACCACCCTCCAACACTAACTATTGATTTCATAGTAACACAGTTCCTGGACTTGCTATCTGCTCCCTGATCGGGCTGCAAGCCTTGTGTTTCTTGACACTATGATTTTCATAGTTATACTGGGACGTACCGATGCGCGAGACGTCGCCCATCCCGAACAAAGCAGTCCGGCGCCACTGCGAAATGCGACCCCGGTCGCACATGCTTTCTGAATGGAGTACTGAAATGGCTAATCCCGTGTATCCCGCGGAGCGCACCGGCCTGCTGCTGGTGGATCCGTATAACGATTTCCTATCCGACGGCGGCAAGCTGTTCCCGATGCTCAGGAACGTGGCAGACGACGTTCGCCTGCTCGACAACCTGCGCGCATCCGTGGCGACAGCGCGCGACGCCGGCATCCAGGTGTTCTACGTACCGCATCGGCGCTGGCAGCCAGGCGATTACGACAACTGGGACCACCCGAATCCCACGCAGCGCCTGGTCCAGCAGCGCCACACTTTCGCCAAGGGCACGTGGGGCGGCGAATGGCATCCGGACTTCGTGCCGCAGGATGGTGACATCGTCATCCAGGAACACTGGGGCCAGAGCGGGTTCGCCAATACCGACCTCGACTTCCAGCTCAAGCAGCACGGCATCACGCATGTGATCGTCGTGGGCCTGCTGGCCAACACCTGCATCGAGTCGACGGCACGCTTCGCCATGGAGCTTGGCTATCACGTCACGCTCGTGCGCGATGCCACGGCTGCTTTCAGCAAGGAAATGATGCATGCCGCGCATCATCTGAACGGCCCGACCTTTGCCCACGAAATCCTGACCACCGCCGAACTGGTTACCGCCCTTCCCGTCGCCTCGCAGGAGAACGCAGCATGAACCTCACAGGCAATCTCCTCATCGGCGCGCAGGAAGTGGGCGCCACGGCGGGCAGCATGCAGGCGCTGAACCCGGCAAGCAATCTCGAGTTCGCGCCAGCCTTCGCGTTCGGCGGACTCGATGAAGTCAATCGCGCGGCGCAACTGGCCGACGACGCGTTCGACAGCTACAACAGCACAAGCCTGGAGGTGCGCGCAGCGTTCCTGGAACGCATTGCCGACGGACTCGACGCCAATGCCCAGGCGCTGGCCGAACGCACCGCGCTGGAAACCGGCCTGCCCGCCGCCCAGCTTGCCGGGGAAGCCGCAAAGGCCGCTACCCAGTTCCGGCAGTTTGCGACGGTGGTGCGCCAGGGGCGCTTCCGGCAGGCGACGATCGATCCCGCGCAGCCGGAGCGTCAACCGCGCCCGCGCATGGATCACCGCATGCAGAAGATCGGCCTCGGTCCGATTGCAATCTTCGGGGCAAGCAATTTCCCCATCTCGTACTCGGTCGCCGGCGGCGACACGGCATCGGCGCTGGCAGCCGGATGTCCCGTCATCCTGAAGGCACACAACGCGCATCCCGGCGGATCGGAAATCATGGGCCGCGTCATCCAGCAGGCCGTAAGAGACTCGGGCCTGCACGAAGGTGTCTTCTCCCTGCTGCGCGGCGGTGGCAATGCGATCGGCGAAGCGCTGGTGGATCATCCGCTCGTCAAGGGCGTGACCTTCACCGGCTCGGAGGCTGGCGGGATGGCGCTATACCGGCGTGCACAGCAGCGTCCGGATCCGATCCCTGTCTTCACCGAGATGACCAGCGTCAATCCCACGTTCGTGCTGCCTATCGCGCTCTTCTCGCGTGCCGGTGAGATTGGCGACGGCTTTGCCGAACGCATGCTGGTGAACGTGGGCCAGGCTTGCCTGAAGCCCGCAATCCTGCTCGCCATCGACGGCGTGGGCTACAGCGAACTGAAGCAGGCGATGATTGCCCGCGTCAAGGCGATGCGGTCTCGCACGATGCTCACGCCAGGCATCAACATGGCGTACCGCAAGAACGTGGGTCGTCAGCTCGACGCAGGCGCAGAAGAGATCGCGGCGGGCGCCGGGCCCGAAGGCGAGTGGGACGGCCAGTCATTCCTGTTCGAGGTGGACGGCGCGCGCCTGCTCGACGAGCCGGCATTGCTCGAAGAGGTCTTCGGACCCGCGGCACTGCTGGTGCGCGTCAAGGACGACGAGCAACTGATCGCCATCGCCAGGCGGTTCCGGGGCCAGCTCTCGGCGACGATGCATCTCGAGCGCGCCGATCATGCGCTGGCTACGCGGCTCTTGCCCATCCTCGAACGCCGCACCGGCCGCATCGTCATCAATGCGTTCGCGCATCCGCAGGAGGTTTCCTACGCATCGATTCACGGCGGTCCGTTTCCGGCCACCTCCGATAGCCGGTTCACGTCGGTTGGCATGAGTGCGATCGAACGATTTCTCCGGCCCGTCTGCTACCAGGGCTTCCCGGACGAGCTGTTGCCGGAGGCGCTCCGGCACGACAACCCGCGCGGCCTCTGGCGGCTGACCGACGGCGAACTGTCGAAGGCCTGATCCCGCCCGGCACCCGTCCGCGCCGCAACGGCGCGGGCGGCGCCACTTCGCAAGCAGCAAACGATCCGCACACAGGAGATACCCATGCAGTTTCTTGTTCTGGTTGCCCGTACCTCGCCCATCCCTGAAGACATCCCCACCCTCGCGGAGCGCGAAGCCGAGTCCGAGGTCATCCGCCATCTCTACCTGGATGGCGTCGTCAGGCAAATCTGGCTGCGCGGCGACGGGGGCGCCTGCATCATCGCCGAGAGCGACGATGCGCAAAGCCTGGAGCGCTCGTTCTCCGCCCTTCCGCTGGTGAAATCCGGTTTCCTGCAAGCGCCCACGGTGATCGCGCTGAAGCCCTATTCGGGCTTCGGCCCCAGGGCTGCGCCTTGATCGACAGGATGTTGTGATGCCGCCGAGGCGCTGGCCAACGTCAGGGATGACTCCGATCTGAACCGAACGGAAGAATTGAACGGAACCAAGCTGATCGAGGCGCTTGTCGTTGCGCTGCGCATCAACGCGGCCCAGCCCGCCCGTTACGTCGGGCAGCCGGGCCGTGGGTCCGGATCCGGATCCGGCGCGCCTGAGGTATCAGGCGCTCGGATGCGTCATCTCGATGGGCACGATCCAGCGGGCGTATTCTTCCTCGCTCAGATAGCCCAGCGCCAGCGCCGCCGCCTTGAGCGTCAGCCCTTCCTTGTGCGCCTTCTTGGCGATTGCCGCTGCCTTGTCGTAACCGATATGGCGGTTCAATGCCGTCACCAGCATCAGGTTCTTGTCGAGGTTCTCCGCGATCTTCGGCAGGTTCGGCTCGATGCCGACCGCGCAATGGTCGTTGAAGGCCAGGCTTGCGTCGGCAATCAGCTCGATGCTTTCCAGCACGTTGTGCACCATCACCGGCTTGTACACATTGAGCTGGAAGTTGCCCTGGCTGCCGGCGAACGCCACCGTGGCATCGTTGCCGAACACCTGCGCACAGACCATGGTCATCGCTTCGCACTGGGTCGGATTGACCTTGCCCGGCATGATCGACGAACCCGGCTCGTTCTCGGGAATATTCAGCTCGCCGATGCCGCAACGCGGCCCCGATGCCAGCCAGCGCACGTCATTCGCCATCTTCATCAGGCCGCCGGACAGGGTGCGCAGCGCGGCCGAGGTCTGCACCAGCGCATCGTGCGCGGACAGGGCAAAGAACTTGTTGGGCGCATCGACAAAAGGATGGCCGGTCAGCGTGGCAATATAGGCCGCCGCGCGCGCGCCGAACTGCGGATGCGCATTCAGGCCCGTCCCCACGGCCGTTCCGCCGATCGCCAGTTCCAGCAGGCCTGGCAGCGCGGTCTTGACCGCGTTCAGGCCGAAATCGATCTGCGCGACCCAGGCGCTGATCTCCTGGCCGAGCGTGATCGGCGTGGCGTCCTGGAGGTGGGTGCGGCCGGTCTTGACGATATCCTTGTACGCCGTGGCCTTGGCCGCGAGCGTGTCCCGCAGGGCTTCCACCGCCGGCAGCAGCTTGGTGTAGATCTGCTCCACCACCGCGATGTGCATTGCCGTGGGGAAGGTATCGTTGGAGCTCTGGCCACGGTTCACGTGGTCGTTGGAATGCACCGGCTTCTTGCTGCCCAGCTCGCCGCCGGCAATCTCGATGGCCCGGTTCGAGATCACCTCGTTGGCATTCATGTTCGACTGCGTGCCGGATCCGGTCTGGAACACCACCAGCGGGAAGTGATCGTCCAGCTTGCCGGCGATGACTTCGTCCGCCGCCCGCACGATCAGGCTGGCCAGATCCTTGGGCAACTCGCCCAGCTCGGCATTGGCCTCGGCCGCCGCCCGCTTGAGGATCCCCAGGGCACGGATGACCGGCCGTTGCCAGCGGAACCGGCTTACGCCGATGGGGAAATTGATGGTGGAACGCTGCGTCTGCGCGCCCCAGTATCGATCTGCGGGGACGTCGATGGCGCCCATCGAGTCAGTTTCGGAACGGAATTCGGACATCTGAGTTGCTCCCCAAACAAGGTTAGGCCAACGCCCTCCCGCTCTGGACGAGGGATGGCGTCTCGCGGTCAAAGATCAAGCTAACGTGAAACGATAGCGCACGTTGCCGTCACTAGCACGCGTACCCCGACGGGTGAAAGGGGTAAGTCGCCACGCATCAATGGACGATCCGCTGATCGTCCCGCAAGCCATTCTCGACACGCCCCGTGCAAGGTCAAGGCAAGTTCGTCGCCACCGCGGCGACAACGACCGCCTGCGGCAACTGGCCGACGATACGCAAGCGAGAAAGGCGTATGGAGACGGAAGCCGGCCATGAAAGCCAGCCCGAAAGGCATGGAGGGATTGGTGGTGGCGACGACATTGCCGTTGCCATTGCTGAATGGCTGAACCGCTGAACGGCTGGGCAGAAGAACGGCTGGGCGGCTGGACGCGGCGGCAGGAACCCGGAACCGGCCAAGGCCGGATCCGGCAAGTCCACCCGGCGCAACTCATGAGACAAGCGCCGGCGCCCCGGCAATCGGCTGCCGGGGGAAAGTGGCTCACTCCACGCCGAGGATGGCCCGGTTGCGGGCCTTGATCGTCTCCGCCGTCTTCGCCGTCGCGCCCTCGCCGGCTTCGACCCGCACGTCGCGTATCCCAAGCATGCGCTCTCCCACGCGCAGGCCTATCGGTTCGACGGGCAGGCCGCTGCTGTGCTCGACGAGCCGCAGCGGCGCTTCATGTCCGCACCACTTGTCGCCCCATTGCATCAGCGCGATGAGCACCGGATAGAGCGCCTCGCCCTTTTCCGTCAGCCGGTATTCGGTGCGCCGCTCGCTGCCCTCGGCCAGCACCTTGTCCAGCACGCCGTGCTCGATGAGGCGGTTCAATCGCGCGGTGAGCACGTTGCGCGCGATGCCCAGGTGGTCCTGGAAGTCGTCGAAGCGTGTCGTACCCAGCGCGCATTCGCGCACGATGAGCAGAGTCCACCACTCGCCGACCTGTTCGAGCGCGCGGGCAATCGAACAGTTCATGCCATCAAAGGTTTTTCGGTACATGGAGCCATGTTAAGTAAAAAAGTTGCACGACGCAACTTGACCTGATATCGTAAGTTTCGTCACAAAACTTATCAGGCTGACAGCCTGCAAGCGGCCGCGCGCCGCCAAGGATTTCCCCATGGATAGACGCCTCCTCGTTCTGGCCTGCGGCATGTTCGCCATCGGCACCGACAGCTTTGTCGTTGCCGGCGTGCTGTCGCAGGTATCCGCCTCGCTAGGCGTGTCCGTCGCGCTCGCCGGGCAGATGGTCACCCTCTACGCGCTGAGCTATGCGCTGCTGTCACCGGTCATCGCCGCGGCGGCCGCGCACTGGCCGCGCAAGCGGCTGCTGCTCACCGGCCTGGCGATCTTCGTGCTCGGCAATGTCGTGACCGCCCTGGCGCCAGGCATCGAGCTCGTGCTGGCGAGCCGGCTGCTGGCTGGCCTGGGCGCAGCCATGTTCAGCCCGACGGCGACGGCCACCGGCGCGTCGCTGGTGCCGCCCGAGCAGCGTGGCCGGGCACTCGCCATCGTCATCGCCGGCCTGTCCAGCGCGACGGCGCTGGGCGCGCCGCTGGGCACCTTCATCGGCGGCTGGCTGGACTGGCGCGCGACCATGTGGTTCGTCGCCGCCGTCGGCACGGTGGCCGCGCTGGGCGTGGCCTGGCGCTTGCCGGACATCCCGACGCCGCCGGCCGTCAGCCTCGCGCGCCGGCTCGCGCCGCTGGGTGAGGCGCGCGTGCTGCTGACGCTTCTGACCACCTGGCTGGTGTACGCGGGCCTGTTCCTGGTCTACACGTATATCGGCTTGAGCTTCGACCGCGCCACGGGCGGCGACGCGCGCGTGCTGGCGGTGCTGCTGTTGCTTTGGGGCGTGGCCGCGACGGCCGGCAACCTGGCTGCGGGCAGGCTGACCGACCGCTTCGGCGGCCGCCGCATCATCAACGCTGCGATCGCCATCGTCGCGCTGGACTTCGTGCTGTTGCCATGGACCTCGGCCTCGCTTGTGACAGCCGTGCCCGCCCTCATCGTGTGGGGCCTGTGCGGCTGGGGCCTGCTGGTGCCACAGCAACACCGCCTGATCAGCGTCACGCCCAGCGCGGCGCCGCTCCTGCTGGGGCTGAACTCGGCCGCCATTTACGTCGGCGTGTCGATGTCGGGTCTTATCGGCGGGGCCGCCATCACCTTGTTCGACCGTCACGCCCTCGGCCTGGTCGGCGCGGTCTTCATCACGGTGGCGTTGTTCGTCGCCGAATGGGCGCAACGGCGCATCGCGCGAACCGATCGCGCGCCGGCCGGCACGCCTGCCGCGCCGCCGGTCGCGGCCCGCTGAAGCGGTGGAACTCTCCGGCAGGAAGGCATGAGCCCGGGGGGGATCCGCCGTGTGGCACCCGCAGCGATCGATCTCGAAGTCGACGAGATGCGCCCTCGCATTGCGCCCGACACCTATTGCCGCCGGCTTTGCTCGCAGGAAGGACGCTCTCGCGAAGCGCGTCGGCGAGCTGCCGGGGCCTTCGGGCAATCGCACCTGCGAACGCATTGCCGCCACGCTACAGGCGGCCTGACGACACAAACGTCTGCCCACGATGCGAAAAATTCGCTATATTCTCGCCTAGCCGCCGCCGGCGGCCATTTCCGCTTATCCGAGGATCCTGCCCACATGGCAACCAAAGCAAAACCCACCGCGAAGACCCCTGCCAAGCCCGCTGCAAAGAAGGCCGCTGCCCCGGCCAAGACGGTAGCCGCACCGGCCAAGAAGGCCGCAGCCGCTGCGCCGGTTGCCAAGCCGCTGAAGGACACGTTCAACAAGTCCAGTCTGCTGGCCCACCTGGTCGCCCAGACCGAACTGGATGCCAAGACCGTCAAGACCGTGCTCGCGCATCTGGAGACCACCATCCTGAGCGCCGTGCACAAGAAGGGCGCCGGTGAATTCACCCTGCCGGGCCTCCTGAAGGTCGTGGCCACGCAGGTACCGGCGACGAAGAAGCGCTTCGGCAAGAACCCGTTCACCGGCGAAGACCAGTGGTTCGCAGCCAAGCCGGCAACCGTGAAGGTTAAGGTCCGTGCCATGAAGAAGCTGAAGGACGCCGCGCTGTAAGCAGCGCGACCTCCCAGACGCAAGAAGGGGCAGCTCACGCTGCCCTTTTTTTATGGAATGCGCGCGAGTGGCGACGACCAGGTCCGTGTCGAAAGGCGAGCAAGGTGATCGGGGGCCAATCGGGCTACCCATTCCCGGCGGAGCAGAACCTACTCAATAACGATCCCGGCGTCCTCTGCCAACTGCCGATAGCGAGCGGTCTCGACGCGGACCCGCCGGCGGAAGGCCTCCGCATCGCCTCGCACGACGGCAATCGAGTGCCGGGCGAGCGCCTTCTCCAGATCCGGGTCATTCAGCACCGCCTGCAGTTCCGATTGCAGCCGTTGCAGCACCATCTGCGGGATGCCGCGCGGGCCTGCCACGCCGAACCAGAACGAACCGCAAGGGTTCGCTATGCCAAGGTCGGCAAAGGTGGGGACTTCCGGATACTGAGATAGCCGTGCCGTAGCGCTGGTCGCCAGCGGTCGCAGCGAGCCCGTATCGATATAGCGCCTCGCGGTACCGACCGGGTCAATGCTCAGATCGATCCGCCCGCCCAGGACGTCTGCAAGCACTTGCGTGCTGCCCCGATAAGCGACGGGCAGCATATCGAGCTGAAACGTAGTGGCAATCATGGCGCCGATGAGGTGTGGCGCCGTCCCTGGGCCAGTGGTGCCATAGGTGACCATGCCCGGCCGGGCGCGCGCTTGTGCCAGCAGTCCGGCAAAGGACTGGATATCCGAGCCGGTCCTGACCGACAAGATGACCGGCGTTTCCGCGACGAGGCCGACAGGCGCCCACGCGCCTTCCGCGGCGATGGCCAGATGAGGTCGCAGGGCAGGCAGCAAGGCGAATGTCGTCGAGCTGGCCAGCAGCAGTGTGTACCCGTCTGGCAGCGCCTTTGCCACCCGCTCCGCCGCGGTCACGGTGGATGCGCCGGGCCGATTCTCCACCAGAACTGGCTTGCCTAGCCTGTCCTGTAGTTTGTCGGCCAGCACGCGCGCAATCGTGTCGCTGGTCCCGCCAGGACTGAAGGGGACAACCAGGTGCACGGGGCGATCGGGGAATGCGAACGCGCAGGCAGGCGCGGTGAGCACCGCCGCCATCGCCAGCAGGGCGCCGTATACGAATTGCACAGTCACGCGAGTCAAGGACATCGCTGTATTAACGGCAAAACGGCGACCAGGCTTAAGGGGACAGGAGGCAATCGGCAGCCCATCATGTCCCCGTGACCCCGCCGATGCTTTACCGAGCGGCATACTTTGCGCGACTTCGCAGAGAGCAACGGTGGACGTCTTGCACTGGACAGTCTGGGCAGTCCCTGAGGGTCAGGCGGGATCAGCCCTAGCCCTATCCACTCCATTGAAGCCCGTTTCTTTGACATGATCCCGATTCTATAGGAATGGGCTCAAGCAGATATTCACTTGTCGAACCTTCATCTCAAGAGATGGGTGGAATGCAGAGTTGAACGTGACGCCCGCGGCGATCGGGCAACTCATTCGCGGCCTCGAAAGCTATTCGATATTGAACTGTTCCACCGTTCCAGCTCCGGGCCGTCGCGACTGGCATTAACGGATGCCGCACGTGCTGCGCTGCCAGACCTTCAAGGCGGCTTCGATCTCCTTTCAAACGCGGTAGAGAGACTGAAAGCGAGCAAGTCACGCATTATCTTTACCGTGACGGTCCCGCCGGCATTTGCGGAAAAATGGCTCCTGTGGCGGGTTGACCGCTTTCAGCGGCGCCATCCTTATTACGATCTGCGGATCGAGACCAGTGGCCGCTTGGTCGATTTCACCTCCGAACGGATCGATATCGGCATCCGATATGGTGCTGGCGCATCGCCGGATGTCACGTCGACGTTTCTGCTGCGCGACGAGTTCTTTCCGGTATGCAGCCCAACCCTTTTACAGGGTCCCAGCGCATTGCGAGAGCCGAGCGACCTGAAGCATCATGCCTTGATACATGACACGTCGATGATTGGCTTCGGCATCTTTCCCTCGTGGCGCTCGTGGCTACTCCACGCGGGGTATGGAAATGTTGTCGATACCGACCGCGGCCTTCAACTCAATGATTCCGCGATGGCGGTTCAGGCAGCAATCTCTGGACACGGCGTCGCACTTGGCAGAACAACGCTGGTCGAGCGCGACCTGGCGGAGGGGCGCCTTATAAAGCCCTTTGAATACGTTCAGGGGTGCGAGTTAGCGTACTACCTAGTTCACAGGAAGGAGAGCGCCCAGCATGCACCGGTACAGGCGTTCAAGGAATGGTTGCTGGAAGAGGCGGGCTCTGGCTAGGCGCAGGCAGTCGCCTCAGTCTTGCACAGTGGATGCGGCGCGCTGGAACGGGTCGGGTCGGCAATAGAGAATGAGAAGGGAAGCCAGCAAAAGGAGCCGACCTATCTGCCTACTCGCAAGCCAAGCTCAACGCGATAGCACCAACTGGACACAGTAGTGCACCTGTGGGCTCGCACGGGTCTAGTGAACCTGCTCGCCCCTACACAAGCACGCGTCGCTGAAGTGGCCTTGCTCGCCGGGCGCCGGCAAGTTTTGTCTCGGTCTTGAGACGCATCCAGTCGCAGCTCTTGGATAATCGCGTTGCCATCGCACACGTATGGGCTCATACGTGGCGCCTCCAAAACTAAATAATCACCATTGAATCAATGGCTTACCAAAAAACATAACATTACCGACGGCGGTGGCATGCCGATTGCGAAGTCCCTTGGGCAGCCGGCCCGCGCATAGTGCGCGTGCCGAACATGCGCACAAAATGGAGGTGACAAGCAATGGTCCAGAAGAAACTCGTGGCAATCGGCGATGTGTGTGCTTGGGTGTCCGGGCAAGGCCCGGCAGTGGTGTTTTGTCATGGATTCACCACCACCAGTGAGTTTTGGAAGTCGCAGGCAGAGGACCTGTCGGCGAACCACACGGTGGTCTGCATCAACTTGCCCGGCCATGGGATCTCACCGGCGCCGCGTGAGCGTGCCTATACGATGGCAGCTTTCGTAGACGACCTGCATGCGGT
This sequence comes from Cupriavidus sp. 05T41, assembly GCF_056396525.1. Lineage (NCBI taxonomy): Bacteria > Pseudomonadati > Pseudomonadota > Betaproteobacteria > Burkholderiales > Burkholderiaceae > Cupriavidus > Cupriavidus sp. 05T41. The sequence goes on along the minus strand of NZ_JBFTLQ010000032.1, from coordinate 28,116 downwards.
TTTCACCACGCTGGGTCTCAAGGACGCGGTCCTAGTGGGACTGTCGATGGGCGGCACAGTTTCGCAGCTCTTCGCGCTCAAGCATGGATCGCTGCTGCGGGGACTCGTTCTGGTCGGTGCAACCCCGCATGGCCTGGGCGAAGACGTCGACGCGGCGCGCGTGCTGGAGGCCATCGATGTGTACGGCGTTGCCAAGGCGAGCCAGAACGTCATCGAGCGGTCGTTCGCGCCATCGGCCAGCCGCGAACTCATCGACTTCGGCAAGGGCGAGGTAGTGCAGACACCTGAGCATGTCGCCCGTCAGGCAATCGTTTCGCTGAACGGCAGCGATACGCGCGATCGCCTGTCGGGCATCGCATTGCCTACGCTCGTCATCTGCGGGACCGAAGACACCATCACACCGCCGCGGGAGTCCGTGCAACTCGCTGCAGGCATTCCCGGAGCGAGGCTGCACATGGTTGAAGGCGCCGGCCACTTCCCGATGCTGGAAGCGCCGCAGGCATTCAATGCCGTCCTCGGCGCGTTCCTTGCCGAACAGACCTGCTGAAGCGCCCTCTTCACGCATACCTGCCATTTAGGAGCTCCATCATGTCAGCAGGAACCATCGCCGCGCAGCCGTCGGCAGTCAACACCCGGGAATCGCGCCAGGTCGTCCTGGCCGCAGCCTTGGGCACGGTATTCGAGTGGTACGATTTTTTTATCTATGGAAGCCTCGCCGTATTCTTCGGCAGCTTGTTTTTCCCCAAGGGCAACGAAACCGCGGCGGTGCTTGCGTCGCTGGCCACCTTCGGCGCGGGCTTTGTGCTGCGCCCGTTCGGTGCCATTGTGTTCGGCAAGCTCGGCGACACCATTGGCCGCAAATACACCTTCCTTGTGACGATGCTGATCATGGGACTGGCTACCGCGGCCGTCGGATTGTTGCCCACCTATGAGACCATCGGTTGGCTGGCCCCTGCCACGCTGGTCACGCTGCGGCTTCTGCAGGGCCTGGCGGTCGGGGGTGAGTTTGGCGGCGCGGTGACCTATATTGCCGAGCATTCGACGGCAAGGGACCGCGGCCTGATGACAAGCTGGCTGCAGATCACGGGAACCGTAGGGCTGCTGATGTCACTGTTGATCATCATGGCGTTGCGGCAGATCATGTCCGAGACCGCGTTCGCGGCCTGGGGTTGGCGCATCCCGTTCGTGCTGTCGATCGGACTGCTGGTGGTTTCACTGTATATCCGACTGCGCCTGCATGAGTCGCCTGTGTTTGCCGAAATGAAGGCCCATGGCAAGACCTCGCGCAATCCGATCCGGGACATCTTCGGCGATCGCAAGACCCTGCGGCTAGTCTTGCTGGCGATCTTTGGCATCGTCGCAGGCCAGGCGGTGATCTGGTATACCGGCCACTTCTACAGTCTCTACTTCCTGACCTCGACGCTCAAGCTTGACTACCAGTCGGCGTACCTGTACCTGACCGTCGCGTTGGTGCTAGGCACACCGTTTTTCGTCGTATTCGGCCGGCTGTCAGACCGGATTGGCCGCAAGTGGATCATGCTGACAGGCTGCCTGTTATCTGCGCTGCTGTTCATACCGATTTTCAAGGGGCTGACTACCTATGGGAATCCGCAACTCGCCGAGTTTCGCGAGCGAACCAGCGTGGTGGTCCAGGGCGGCGATTGCCGGGAGGAGCAGTCTTTTCTCGGCCAACTGTTCAATCCCAAGCTGACCACGCCGTGCACGCGCGCCAAAGCCTTTCTTTCCGCCAATGCCGTGCCCTATGTTGCCAAGCCCGGCGACGGCCCGCTTGAAATCGTCCTGAATGGCAAGCTCACAGCGGGCTTTGATGAGACTCGGCTCAAGGCTGACCTGGTGGCCGCGGGCATGCCGCTGAAAGCAGATCCGGCGCGCGTTGATGCGCCCCGCATGATCGGACTGCTGTTCGTTCTGGTACTGCTCGCGACCATGGTCTATGGCCCGCTCGGCGCGTGCCTGGTCGAACTGTTTCCCACGCAGGTGCGCTACAGCGGCGTATCAGTAGCACTGCAGTTTGGCAATGGCTGGATCGGCGGCTTCGCGCCGTTCATCGCGACGGCGGTCGTGGTGCGGACCGGCGATATCTTTGACGGCCTGCTTTATACCGTCATCGTGGCTGCGGTCTGTTTCGTCATCGGCGCATGGCGGCTGCCAGAGACGCGCGGGCGCGACATGCGCGCCTAACGCGGCGACAAGGCGCGGGCGGTCGGCATGCCTCCTGTTGACTGCCCGCCGATGGCTGCCTAATCTAAAGAGCGAGACGAGGCGTCTCATCATTGAGATAGTGTGCCATGCCCTTCCCCGAACTTTCCGGCAACAGTGACAGCCAGGCGTCATTCCTGAAGCTCGTGCTCGATCATGTCTCTGACTGCCTCGTTGCGGTGGATACCGAAGGACAGATCGTTCTGATCAATGAGCCTTACTGCAAGTTGCTGGGCGGCACTGAGGCGGATTTTCTTGGACGGCATATCACTGAGGTGGTCTCTCCGCACACGCGCCTGCACAAGGTGGCGCGCGGCGAGGAAGTGGTGGGCGGCGCGCCGCTGCAGGTTCGGGGCTGCAAGCTGATCACCCGGCAGGTTCCGGTCCTGCATGAGGGGCGTATCGTCGGTGCCGTTGGCCTCGCGCTCTTTTCCAACTACGAACTGCTCAAGCGCACTTACGCCCTGGCATTTACGCCAGGCATCGCTCTGCAGAATGCCCGCAGCGGCTGGACCACCCAGCATACGGCTGACGATATCCTTGGCACCGGCCCGGAGATGGACGCATTGCGGCAACAGATCCGCGTGGCATCCTCGCATGCGTTTCCGACCCTCTTGCAAGGAGAGACCGGCACCGGCAAGGAGCTTGCCGCGCATGCCATCCACAGCGGCTCGGATCGTGCCCAGCGGCCTTTTGTCTGGGTCAACTGCGCCTCGATCCCTGAGCAATTGATCGACGCGGAACTGTTCGGCTACGAGGGGGGTGCGTTCACTGGTGCGTCGAGTCGCGGAAAGCCGGGCAAGTTTGAACTGGCTTCCGGCGGCACGCTGTTCCTCGACGAGATCGGCGACATGCCTATGGCGCTGCAGACCAGCCTACTGCGTGCCATTCAACACCAGCAGATAGTACGCGTGGGCGGGACATCTCCGCTGGACATCGACGTTCGCATCATCTGCGCCACCCACCGCGACCTTGCGCAAGCTGTCGAGACCGGCCGTTTCCGAGCGGATCTCTACTACAGGCTCTCCATGTTCCGTGTTTTGTTGCCGCCGCTGCGGGACCGCAGCGATCTGCGGGGACTGGTCACCCAGATCTATGCACGGCTCCTTGCGCGGCACGGCCTGGATCCCAGGCCCTTGCTAGACGACGTAATGGAAGCACTGCTGCAGCATCGGTGGCCAGGCAATGTGCGTGAGTTAGAAGGGGTATTGATTCGCTACAACCTTGACGGGAAAGTCGATATCCCCGCCGCTCAGGGCGCGGCCCCCCCTCAATCGGCGACAGAAGTGGCGACCTTCGACCTTCACACGCACCTCGAACGGCAGAAGCACGCCATGATCCAGACCGCGCTTCGACATTGCGGCCAGGACCGTAACAAGGCTGCAGCGTTGCTTGGCATCAGCCGTGCGTCCCTATATCGGGAACTACAGGCAGCCCGCCCTCGGCAGTGACCTAAGGCACTTCGGAAGCGGTCCAGCCGCTGGCCGCAGCCAGACGGGCGTGACGGGGCGACCGAAGGAGTCCAAGCGTGGATTTCAGCAATCGGTGCCGGCGGCAGCGGGGGTCGGCGGGTTCACCGCCCCGCCTGAACGAAGCAGGCTCTTGAAGACCCAAGGGTGGTGCCACCGTCTCCGGCGCATGAGCCGCTCTACGTATTCCTTGTGATGAGGGCGGCCACGATATTGCTTTGGGAGTTCCCACCGCCATCGACTCGGGCTTGTAGATGCTCGGCCGTGCATTGAAGGTGTCGAGCCTGTCGACTGGAGAGCGTCCGATTCGGGAACGATGCAAACCGCGCCGCCGGCGGCAAAGCCTGCGGAAATGATTTCCTCCTCCGACGCTACCCGCCGCCGTCGCAAAGCCCCCGCCCCGCGCTCCGTTTGAGTGTCCTACGTACCACTATTTCAGCTGACCCTCTGCTTCGCGGGCACTATTCGCACCTTTAATTTCTCAACATATAAGAAAGCTTCTCATAAGTTGATAATTACGAAGCCGCGGGTTAATCTTCGCCCGCAGTACAGACCCGCCAACGCACAGCGCGAATCCGCACACGGCTGACTCACCCCCGGCACCCGCAAGAAGGGCAGGCAGCAGCGGTGCACCAAAGGAGGCTCAATTGGTAACGAAGAAACTCAAGGCCGCGATCATCGGATCGGGCAACATCGGCACGGACCTGATGATCAAGATCCTGCGCCACGGCAAGCACCTGGAAATGGGCGCCATGGTCGGGATCGACCCGGCATCCGACGGCCTGGCGCGCGCCGCCCGCATGGGCGTGGCGACCACGCATGAGGGCGTGGAAGGTCTGATCGGGCTGCCGGGATTCGCCGACATCGACGTCGTGTTCGACGCCACCAGCGCCGGCGCCCACGTGAAGAACGACGCCCGCCTGCGCGAAGTCAAGCCGGGCATCCGCATGATCGACCTGACGCCCGCGGCCATCGGCCCGTACTGCGTGCCCGTGGTGAACCTGGAGCATTGTCTCGACGCGCTGAACGTCAACATGGTCACCTGCGGCGGCCAGGCCACGATCCCGATGGTGGCAGCCGTGTCGCGCGTGGCGAAGGTGCACTACGCCGAGATCGTTGCGTCGATTTCCAGCAAGTCGGCCGGTCCCGGCACGCGCGCCAACATCGACGAATTCACGGAAACCACCTCCAGGGCCATCGAGGTGATCGGCGGCGCCGCCAAAGGCAAGGCCATTATCGTGCTGAACCCCGCCGAGCCGCCGCTCATCATGCGCGACACCGTCTACGTGCTGAGCGCCGCCGCCAACCGTGTGGAAGTGGAAGCCTCCATCGAGGAAATGGCCGCCGCCGTGCAGCAGTACGTGCCCGGCTACCGCCTCAAGCAGAAGGTCCAGTTCGACGAGATCCCGGCCAGCGCCCCGCTCAACATCCCCGGCCTCGGCAAGTTCAGCGGCCTGAAGACCTCGGTTTTCCTGGAGGTCGAGGGCGCCGCCCACTACCTGCCTGCCTACGCCGGCAATCTCGACATCATGACCTCCGCCGCGCTGGCCACCGCCGAGCGCATGGCGCAGTCCGTTCTGACCGCTTGAGGAGACACCCGCCATGCCTTTCAACCCCGGCAAGAAGCTCTACATTTCCGACGTGACGCTGCGCGACGGCAGCCACGCCATCCGCCACCAGTACTCGATCCAGAACGTCAGGGACATCGCCCGCGCGCTCGACAAGGCCCGCGTCGACTCCATCGAGGTCGCGCACGGCGACGGCCTGCAGGGCTCCAGCTTCAACTACGGTTTCGGCGCCCACACCGACCTGGAGTGGATCGAGGCGGTGGCCGGCGAGATCTCGCACGCGCGGATCGCCACGCTGCTGCTGCCCGGCATCGGCACCATCCACGACCTGGACAACGCCTACAAGGCCGGCGCGCGCATCGTGCGCGTGGCCACGCACTGCACCGAGGCCGACGTCTCGCGCCAGCACATCGAGCGCGCCCGTGAACTTGGCATGGACACGGTCGGCTTCCTGATGATGAGCCACATGACCACGCCGGAGAACCTGGCGGTCGAGGCCAAGAAGATGGAAAGCTACGGCGCCACCACGATCTACGTGGTCGACTCCGGCGGCGCGCTGGGCATGGACGACGTGCGCGCCCGCTTCCGCGCCCTGAAGGCCGTGCTCGACCCGTCGACCACGACCGGCATGCACGCGCACCACAACCTGTCGCTGGGCGTGGCGAACTCCATCGTCGCCGTCGAGGAAGGCTGCGACCGCATCGACGCCAGCCTGGCCGGCATGGGCGCCGGCGCCGGCAACGCACCGCTGGAGGTGTTCATCGCCGCCGCCGACCGCATGGGCTGGGACCACGGCACCGACCTCTACGCGCTGATGGACGCCGCCGACGAACTGGTCCGTCCGCTGCAGGACCGCCCGGTACGAGTCGACCGCGAGACCCTGGCGCTGGGCTACGCCGGCGTGTACTCCAGCTTCCTGCGCCACTCGGAAGTCGCCGCGAAGAAGTACGGCATCAAGACGGTCGACATCCTCGTCGAACTGGGCAAGCGCCGCATGGTCGGCGGCCAGGAAGACATGATCGTCGACGTCGCACTGGACTTGCTGAACAAGGCATAACCTGCCGCATCCGCCGCGCCCCGGTGGCACAACCGACGGGGCGCAACGCATCAATACAAAAGAGACACGAACAATGAGACAGACTGTAACCGGCTCCAATGTGGGCGGCATGGCTGCACCCAGGGAGTCCCTGATCACGTCGACCGACCGCCGCCGCGCGCTGGTGGGCAGCGCGGTGGGCAGCACCATCGAGTGGTACGACTATTTCCTGTACGGCACCATGTCGGCCACGGTGTTCGGCAAGCTGTTCTTTCCCGCGACCGACGCTGTCACCAGCCAGTTGCTGGCCCTGGCCTCGTTCGCGCTCGCCTTCCTGATCCGCCCGATCGGCGGCATCGTCTTCAGCCATATCGGCGACCGCATCGGCCGCAAGAAGACGCTGGCCATGACCCTTGGCATCATGGGCGTGTCCACCGTCGCCATCGGCCTGGCCCCGACCTACGAGAGCATCGGCGTGTGGTCGCCCATCATCCTGACGCTGCTGCGCCTGCTGCAAGGGCTGGCACTGGGCGGCGAGTGGGGCGGCGGCCTGCTGCTGGCGGTGGAATATTCGCCGCCCAAGCGTCGCGGCTTCTACGGCGCGGTGCCGCAGATCGGCGCACTGGTCGGCCTGGCGCTGGGCAATCTGATCACCTCGGGCCTGAGCGTCGCCTTCTCGGAGGAAGCGTTCTATGCCTATGGCTGGCGCATTCCGTTCGTGCTGTCGATCGTACTGGTGCTGGTCGGCATGTGGATCCGCAACACCGTGGACGAAACCCCGTCATTCAAGCGCGTGATGGCGAGCAAGACCGAAAGGAAGGTGCCACTGGTCGAGACCGTGACGAACCACTGGCGCGCGGTGCTGGTGGTGATCGGCGCCAAGTTCGTCGAGACGTCGACCTTCTTCCTGTTCGCCACGTTCACGGTGTCGTACCTGGTGGGCCTGCACTATGCCCGCGTCGATGCCCTGAACATGGTGCTGGCCGCCGCCGTCATCGGCTCGCCGATGATGCTGGTGTACGGCGGCCTGTCGGACCGCATCGGCCGCAAGACGATGTTCGTGCTGGGCACTGTCGCCGCCATGGCCTACGTGCTGCCGTTCTTCTGGCTGATGAACCAGGGCTCGGTGTGGCTGTGCGCGCTGGCGGTGATCGTCGGCTTCGCGCTGATCTGGCCGATCTACGGTTCGGTACTGGGGACGTTCTTCGCCGAGAGCTTCCCGCCTGACGTGCGCTACACCGGCGTCTCGCTCGGCTACCAGGTCGGCGCGGCTATCGTGGGCGGCCCGATGCCGCTGATCGCCACGGCCCTGCTGGCGTACTACGGCGGCAGCTACATCCCGGTGAGCCTGTTCGTGATCCTGTGCGGCGCGGTCTCACTGGTCGCCGTAGCTTTCACGAAGGACCGCAGCGGCCAGTTGCTGGACGACTGAGCCCGGCTTTAGCTGCCCACGCAATTTCCTGAGCCGTTCCCCCCGACGCCGCCGCGACCACTGGTCCGGCGGCGTTACACTTATGGCATGACCGACACGACTTCCCCCACTCGCACCCTTGCCAGCCAGACGCTTTTCCGCGGCCTGGACGTCGTCGATGCCGTCGCGGCCGGCGCCCTGACCGTGCAAGAAATCGCCGATCGCACCGGGCTGCCGTTCAGCACGACGCACCGGCTGGCGTCGGCGCTGGTGCAGGTTCGCTACCTGAATTTCGAACCCCGGCGCGGCTACCGGCTGGGGCCTCGCCTGCTGGAGCTCGGCTTCGCTGCGTACCGCGACTCGGACATCACACGCAGCGCGCGCGCCGGCATGGAGCAGCTTGCCGAGCAGACCAAGGACACCGTCCACCTCGCCCAGCTCGACGGCGACGAGATCATCTACCTCGACAAGATCGGCGGACAGCGCGCGATCAGCGTGAATTCCCGCATCGGCGGCCGCAAGCCGGTCTGCTCGACCGGCGTGGGCAAGGCCCTGATCCTGGACGAGAGCGAGGAGAAGTGGCGTGCGCGCTACGCCTACGATGCCCAGCGGAACAACGTCCACGTCCCACTCGACAAGTGGCTGGCCGGCATGCGCGGCTACGCAGTGGGCGGCTATGCCTTCGACCTGGAGGAAGACGCCCCCAGCATTCGCTGCGTGGCGGTGCCGATCCGCGACGCCAGCGGCCAGACCGTGGCGGCCATCAGCGTCACGGGCACGGCCGACTACACCGACGAAGCACAACTGCGAGCCCTGATTCCAATGGTGCGGCGGGTCGCGGCATCCATCAGCGAAAGGATTGGCGGCAGGCTGGCGTAAGCAGCCCTCGCGCTGATCTTCGGTGGGCGGCCGGGTATCGCCGTGGCCAGTGGCGCCTTCTTCCCGCCGTTGGCAAAGTCGGCCAGCCAGCGATAGACGTTGCGCAGATTGACACCAAAGGCCGCAGCCACGTCTCCCGCCGTCTGGACTTCGCGAATCGCCTTAACCGCCCGCTGCCCCATTGTCTGCAAGGCTTGGTGTTCGATCGACCGAGCATCCGAGTGTCGTCGGGCGCGGGAACGACTACCGGTCAACGGCCGGTAAATCGGGCAGGTCTGCGCTCGATGAAATGCGCAACCCCCTCCGTAAAGTCCTCGCTCTGGATGCTTTCGAACATCTCGGCATTGGCAACCCGAGTTGCTTCGGCCAATGACTGGAACGGTTGCTCCCACAATTGCCGCTTCATCACGCGGATAGATCGGGGCGAAACGTTCTCTGCCAAGTCGTCGGCATAGTCGAGCGTCGTAGCCATGAGCGTGTCCACATCGACCACACGGTCGACCAGGCCGATCCGCAGCGCCTCGTCAGCCAGCACCTTTCGCGCCGAGTACAGCAGGTCGGCGGCGCGACCGGGGCCGACCACGCGTGGCAGTAGCCAGGAGATACCGTGCTCGGCAATCAAGCCCCGACGCGCGAACGCAGTGCTGAACGCGGCGTTGGCGCTGGCGAAGCGCATGTCGCTGTACAGCGCGAACACCAGCCCCAGTCCCGCTGCCGCACCATTGATCGCCGCGATCACGGGCTTGCGCATGGCCGGAAAGTAGCCATAGCGCGTCTGATAGTCGGCGCGCCGGTTCATGTCGAACGGGCGCATCCACTGGGCGGCGCGGATGTCGCCAGGCGGCAGCACTTCGAGTTCGTTGATGTCCATGCCGGCGCAGAAGCCCTTGCCGGCGCCGGTCAGCACCACCACGCGGACGTTGTCGTCGCGATCAGCGGCCTCCATGGCGTCGCGCAGTTCGGCCTCCATGACCTTGGTCAGCGCGTTGAGCTTGTCCGGCCGGTTCATGGTGACCACGGCGATCCGCTCGCTTTTTCCGGCGCGAGCAACGGTAACCTGACTGTACATAGTGCGATTCCTTTCGATGTCGATGTCGATGTCGTGACTTAGGGGAGCTGAACGGATCGCGGCTCCAGGAACTCTTCCAGCCCATAGGCACCGCCTTCGCGCCCGACGCCGGAAAGGCCGAAGCCGCCAAATGGTGCCGCGGGGTTGAAGCGGGCGCCATTGACGTCCACCTGGCCCGCCCGCAGCGCGTTGGCGAGCGCTTCGCCGGCGCTGTCATCGGCAGCCCAGACCGTGGCGGCCAGCCCGTAGCGCGTGCCGTTGGCCAGAGCGATCGCCTCGTCGACGCTGTCGTAGCACAGCACCGCCAGCACCGGCCCGAAGACTTCCTCCTGCGCCAGCCGGCTGTCTGGCGCGACGTTGCCGTAGATGGTCGGCGCGACGAAATAGCCGGTCGCTGGCACGGGTGCGTCGGCACCGCCGGAGATCCGGTCGAAGCCGGCCTCTTCCGCTTCTGCGATATGCGCATGCACGCGCTGACGCTGTAGCGCCGACAGCAAGGGGCCGATCCGGGTCTCGCCATCGGCGGGGTCGCCGAGCTTCATCGCTGCGGCAGCCTCGGCCAGCAGTTGCCGGCAGCGCGGATAGTCCTCGCGTGCAACGATCATCCGGGTGGTGGCGCTGCAGGTCTGCCCCGAGTTGAGGAAGCAGGAACTGATCGTCGCCTTGACTGCCCTGGCGAGATCCGCGCCCGGCAGCACGACGGCCGCCGACTTCCCGCCCAGCTCCATCGACACGCGCTTCATGTCGCCGGCCGCCTGCGCGGCGACCTTGCGGCCGACCGCCGTGGAGCCGGTGAACGACACCATGTGGATGTCGGGATGCGAGACCAGCGCCTCACCGACCGCCGCGCCACCCAGCACGAGATTGAGGACGCCCGGCGGCAGCTTCGCCTGCTCGCACGCGGCCATCAGCCGTTCCGTGACGGCGGGAGCCAACTCTGACGGCTTCAGGACCGCCGTGCAGCCGGCCAGCAAAGCGGGCGCCAGCTTGGCAGTGATCTGGTGCAACGGGTAGTTCCACGGCGTAATGGCGGCCACCACGCCAACCGGTGCCAGCGTCACGCGGGAATTGCCGAGCGTACGGACGAAGTCGAATGTGTCGGCCAGCGCCGCCGTGGCGCGCCACGCCGCGATCGGTGCATCCACCTGGATGCGGCGTGACAGCTTCTGCGGCATGCCGACTTCGCGCGAGATGTCATTGGCGAGTTCCGCCGCGCAGCCTTCCAGCGCGTCGGCCAGCGCATGCAGATACGGCGCCCGCCCGGCTGCGCCCAGCGCCTGCCAGTTTGGCTGTGCCCGCGCGGCCGCCGCCACTGCTTCGGCCACATCGTCTGCGGTGCCGAGACGGACCTCGGCCAACGGGGCTTCGGTCGCTGAATCGTAGACGCGGATCGATTCACCGCCTCGCATCGTGCGACGTGCGCCGTCGATATAGTGTTGGGTCAACTGCTTCACTGCGACTCCCTTGTTTTGCGTTGATCGAGGAACGCTGCCATCACACGCTGCGGTTCGCCGTCGGCATAGCACTCGAGCTGCGCCCGGATGCCGGCGACACAGGCCTCATCGAAACCCGGCTGCGTCATGGCGCGAAAGCGCTGTTTGGACAGGCGCACGGCGGTCGGCGGCAGCGCCGCGAGCGACCTGGCCTGTACGAGCGCCTGCGTCATCAGCTCGGTCTCGCCGCACAGCGCCGTCACCAGGCCAATGTCGAAGGCGCGCTGGCCACTGACCAGTTCGCCCGACAGCGACATCTGCACGTTATGCGTGTGCCCCACGTGCAGCGTCATCAGATAGGATCCGACGATGCTCGCCAGGCCTGCCTTGACCTCCGGCTGTCCCCAGCGGCTATCCGCCGTGGTCAGGCGCCAGTCAGCGCACAGCGCCAACTGGAAACCCGCGCCGGCAGCCACGCCCCGCACGGCTGCCACGCAGGGCTTGTCCAGGTCGCGGACAGCCTGGTACATCGCCCGCTGCCGGTTCAGCCAAGGCACGAGCTGCTGCCAGGTCACGGTGGCGGCCTCATCGAGGTCCTGCCCGGCGCAAAACGCCCGCTCGCCGGCACCGGTCAGCATGACGGCGCGCACGGACGGATCGGCGTTGAGCCGGCCCAGCGCTTCGATCAGCTCGCCGCGCAGGGCGTCGTTGACCGCGTTCATGCGGGCCGGGCGATGTAGCGTGACGATGGCGATCTCGTCATCCTGTTCGACACGTACAGCTTCCATGCTTCAACTCCCCTTGAGTTCCACCACGGCATCGACCGCCATGACGCCTTCACCGGCTGCCATCACCATCAGCGGATTGATGTCGACCGATGCCAGCGCAGTCCGGTGACGCAATGCCCAGTCGCCGAGCGCGACCGCCGACGACGCCAGCGCCTCCAGGTCGAGCGCCGGGATATCGCGATAGCCGTCGAACAGCGGTGCCAGGCGCAGCCGCGCGCAGGCCGCCTTGACGTCTTGCGCCGTGAACGGCGCCAGCAGTGTCACGACGTCCTTGCGGAGCTCGAGCAGCGTGCCTCCCTCCCCGATCATGACCAGCGGCCCGAACACGGGATCGACCGAGACGCCCAGCGCGAACTCATGCTGGCCCTTGACCATCGCCGCCACGACCACCCGTGGCAATGCCACGCCCAACCGCTGCAGCGTGTCGAGGCAGGCCTGCGTCGCGCGGGCCACGCTCGCGGCATCGGTGACTCGAAGGTGCACGAGGCCATGCTCGCTCTTGTGCGGGACCTCCGCCGCGCAGCCCTTGACCACCACAGGCACCCCGCCGAGCGCGTTAAACGCCGTCACCGCCGCATCCACGCTGTCGCATAGCCAGTGCGGCACGGTCGGTACGCCGGCTTCGGCGAGCAAGGCCAGGCTATGGGCTTCATCCTGCAAGCCGCTGCCGTCGAGCTGCAGTGCGTCGGGGCAGAGCGGCGCCGTCGCCGGTGCCGCCTCGGCCAGCCGATGATGCGCGGCGTATTGCGCCAGCGCTGCTATGGCATCGGCTTCAGTGACGAAAGCCGGCACGCCGTGTCGCACAAAGACCTCGCGGACCGACTGTTGCGGCGCGCTGGCCACCAACGGTTTGGCTTGGTTCGCGCTGAAGGCGGCGGCGTCGCGCGCCAGTGCCTCGACGTCGTAGCCGGGACCTGCCACCGGAATGCCGACCATCACCATGTCGGCCTGCGGATCGGCGCCCAGCGCCTGGAGCACGCGCGGGAACATGTCGCCCTTGCCCAGCAGCGCCGCGGTCATGTCGAGCGGATTGCTGGCCGTGCCGAACTCGGGCAGGATCGCGCCCAGTTCGCGCAGCGTTGCCGCCTGGAGTTCGGTCAGCGGCAGATCGTGCCGTTCGGCCAGGTCGGCCGCCATCACGCCCACGGCGCCGCTATGACTCATCACGACCGTGCGGCCCTGCCCCGGGGCGCGCTGCTGCAAATACAGCGGCACCGCGCGGACCAGTTCGCCGATATCGCGCGCACGCCAGATGCCGTGACGGGCCAGGAAGGCATCGATCGCGGCGTCGTTGCCGACCAGCGCACCGGTATGCGAGGCTGCCGCCATGGCACCGCGCTGGCTGTTGCCGGCCTTGATCGCCACGATGCTCGCGCCACGCACTCGGGCCACCTCCGCCGCGCGGGCAAGCTGAGCAGGGTCGGACACCGATTCGAGGTAGACCAGGATCAGCCGCACCTCCGGGTCCGCCGCCACGGCCGCGGTCATCGCGCAGGCGTCGAGATCGGCGTCGTTGCCCGTCGCTACCAGGTAGCGCACGCCGTAGCCGGCCTGGCGCAGCAACGCATAGGGCATGACGCTCGCCGCGCCGCTCTGGCTGATGATCGCGATCGGGCCGTCCTGGGGCGCCACCTCCATGAACATGGTCGAGAAATTGAGCACCGCTCCGCTGGCGAAGTTGGCCGTACCTTGCGCGTTCGGCCCCACCAGCCGCATGCCGCTGTCTCTGGCCACCGCCACCAGTTCCTGCTGCCGCTGGCGTCCCGCCTCTCCCGTCTCGGCGAAACCGGACGCCATGATGACGGCAGCCTTGACGCCAGCGGCGCCGCACTGACGCACCTGTTCAAGCGTGGCATCGCCGGACACGGCAATCACCACGGCGTCCGGCGCCTTGCCGATCGCACCGAGATCAGGGTACGCGCGATAGCCCTGGATGACCGCGCGCCCCGGGTTGACCGGAAACACCTCGCCCGTGTAGCCGAAGGTGCGCATGTAGTGGATCGGCCGTCCGCCTACCTTGTTGGGGTTGTCCGAGGCGCCGATCACGGCCACCGAGGCCGGCGAGAACAGGGCGTCGAAGGTTGCAGTGGTCTCAGTCAAGGCTCGCTCCCGATGCCTTGACCACCGGCGCCCACTTGCCCGCGTCATGCTGGATCAGCCTGGAGAAGTCCGCGGGCGTACCCGGCAGCGGCCGGGCACCCAGCGCGGCAAGCTGCTTCTGCACGTCTGCCTGCGCGAGCACGGCCTGCAGTTCGCTGTTCACGCGGCGGATCACGTCTGGTGTGGTTCCTTTCGGTGCCGACAGGCCGAACCAGATGGTCACGTCGAAGCCCGGCAGGCCGGCCTCGGCAATCGTCGGCACCTTGGGTAGCGCTTCCGAACGGGTCGCGCCGGTCACGCCTAGCGCTTTGACCTTGCCCGCGTTGATGTACTGCCCCTGGCTCGACACCGTGTCGAACATCATCGAGATGCGTCCGCCAAGCAGATCAGTGAACGCCGCGGCCGAGCCCTTGTATGGCACATGGACGATATCAATTCCGGCCATCGACTTGAACAGTTCGCCGGACAGATGGTTGGAGCTGCCATTGCCGGCAGAGCCGAACGTCAGCGTGCCCGGCTTCTGCCTTGCCAGCGAGATCAGCTCCTTGATGTTGCCGACCGGCAGGTTGTTCGACACCACCAGTACGTTGACCGTGGAGGCCACCGAGCCCACGGCATCGAACGCCTTGAGGGGGTCCACCTTCAGCGAGCGGTAGAGCCACGGGTTGATCGCCATAGTGCCGGTGGTGGAGAAGAAGAGCGTATAGCCGTCGGAAGCCGCCTGCGCAGCGGCCTCGGTGGCGATGGTGCCGCCGGCGCCGCCGCGGTTATCGACCAGCACAGGCTGTCCAAGCTGCTGCGACAGGTGCTGGCCGATCAGTCGCGCCATCGCGTCAGTGGGCCCGCCGGCCGGAAACGGCACGACCAGGCGGATCGGTTTGGCGGGATATCCGGTCGAGGCGGCAGCGGCGGCACTGAAGGCGGCCGGGATGGCAGCGAACAGCAAGGCACATAACGGTCGCCGGAATGCGCGAAGCACAGCGGAATAGCACGGCATGTTGTCTCCAGATGTTGCGTAAGCCCTCTCTGCAGGGAGGGATGTCCTTAGTGTATGGAGTCCTAAGCCAACTCAAAAGAGTATAATCATCGATATCTGATATCCATTTTTTGGATGGAGTGCCAGTGTGAACCTGAAACAGCTCGAAACCGTGGCGCTGGTGGCCGAAGTGGGATCGCTGTCACGTGCGGCACGCTCGCTGGGGATTGCCCAATCACTGGTGAGCCGTGCGATTGCCCAGATCGAGGCGGAATGGGGCGACCGGCTGTTCGAACGAACCGGCCGGGGCGTGGTGCTGTCGGAATTCGGCCAGCGAATCTTCCCGCATGTCCAGTTGCTGCTGGCCCAGTCGGCACGGCTGCGCGACGAGGTCAAGGACGCGGCGGGCGTTCCGTTCGGGCAGGTGAGAATCGGCGTGCTGCCGTCAATGGCGCCACGCTTGATACCGGCGCTGTTCGAGGACCTGCGCGCCACGGCGCCAGGTGTCCGGCTGCGCGTGGCCGAAGGCTTCAGTGGACAACTCGACGAGGAACTGGAGTCGGGCCATCTGGACCTGGCGGTCATCAACCGCTATGGTCCCGGGCCCCGCCAGGGCGAAGACGTGCTTGCGGAGGTCGCCACTTACCTGATCTGCGCACCCGGGCATCCGCTCGCCGGCGTGCCGAAGGTGCCCATCCGCAAGCTCGCTGGACTCCCGCTTGTCCTGCCACCGGCCCCCAACGGCCTGCGATCGATTCTCGACCAGCACGCACGTCAGCTCGGCATCTCGCTGGATGTGCAACTGGAAGTCGAATCGCTGAATACGATGAAGGAAGTTGCGCTTTCGGGTGGCGCGTTGACGATACTTCCGATGCTCGCGGTCGATAGCGAAGTTGCCGCCGGACGTCTATGCGCAGTCGAGATTGTCGAACCGCGCTTGCCGCGGACCATTGCCATGGGCGTCACGCGCCATCATCCATTGTCCCGCGCAGCACGACTCGTTCTTTCTCGCCTTCATGACTTGGTGCCCGAAGTCGCAAGGAGCAGTACTGCCTAGCTCGATTGTGCATGGCATCCGCCCGATGAGAGCGACGCCAATTTCGAAGAAGCGCGGACCGGCAAGGGTTCGCGCTGCTGATCGTATGCACCGCTGATGCAGAGAATTGTTAGGTAGACTCCGCTTGTGAAACCCGGTTGGCCTGGCAGCCCTTTCGTCTCTGCGCGCAGGCAACGGCCCGTCGACAAGTTCCCTCGCGGAGTATCTACCCATGGCAAACCGAATCGTCATCATCGCAGGCGCTACTGGCTTGGTCGGCAGGGAAATTCTGAGTGGCCTGCTGGCCGATGACACGGTGACGGAGGTGCACAGCCTGGTACGCAGAATGCCGGCGATCCGACATCCCAAGCTGACGAACCGGATCGTCGATTTTTCCGCATTGCCGCCGTTGCCTCATGCGGACGAGTTGTATCTGGCGCTTGGAACGACAATCAAGGTCGCGGGCAGTCAGGAAGCATTCCGCGCGGTCGACTACGACGCCAACCTGGCCGTGGCCGGCGCGGCGCTCTCTGCCGGCGCAAGAAGGATCGGCGTGGTCAGTGCGATGGGCGCTGACGCCGGCTCCAGGGTCTTCTATAGCCGCGTGAAGGGCGATATGGAGGAAGCGTTGACACAGATGCCAGTCGAACGGCTGGTCATCGCGCGTCCGTCCCTGCTGGTCGGGGACCGGGAGTCTCTCGGTCAACCGACCCGGCGCGGCGAGGAAATAGGATTCGCACTCGGCAACGCGCTTGGCTTCCTGATTCCAGCCAACTACCGGCCAATCGAGGCGGCTGCGGTTGCAAAGGCGCTGCTGGCCGCCGTCCCGTCATCCAAGGGCAAGACCATTCTGTCCTCCGGTTCCATGCAGCCAAAGACATAATGTGCGGCAACACCCGGCGCTTTCGCTGGCCGGGCAATCAATCCGCGTGCGGGCGGCCTGGGCCTGCTGCTCGATCCGTTGACTTCCGAGGGACAATGGCAGGCAAGTTGCGTTGGCGAGAATATGAGAACCTAGGTCGCTTGCCAACAATCAGCGAGGTCATCTACCAGGCCATGATCGACGTTGCCAATGTGCCACGGAACGACAAGTTTCAGATTGTCCATCGGCATGCGGATGGTGAACTTGTTTACCCCCTGGATGGCTACCTGGGTATTCGCTACACACCCAATATCGTATTCATCCAGGTGACCTGGAATGTCGGCCGTACCACCGAAGTAAAGAAGAAATTCTACAAGGCTGTCGCCGAGGGAATCAACCGGGAGACGCCCGTCCGGATCGAGGACGTCTGGATCAGTCTTGTCGAGGTCGAGCCGGAAAACTGGTCGTTCGGGAATGGCGAAATGCAGTATGCGCCAAAGTAATTACTCCGCGTTATCTCCCGTACTTCAAGGCGCGGGACACAGGCAATTTACCACTGGGCGAGTGACAAATTTTTGGTCCTTCGAGGAAATCCGGGGCTGAATCGCTTGTATCCTCGGCGCAAGTTTGAGCACCGGAATGTCGCGCGCCTGATGCTACGCGTCACACCGTGCAATCGCGCGTCATTGATGCTTGGTGGCCAGAATCTCGGCTGCGAATGCAGCGAAGGATAGCGCTTTTGGCGAGGGAAACCTTCCGGCCGGATAGACCGCATTCACATCCACTCGTGCCAGCGTATAGTCGGCCAGCACAGGCACAAGCTGGCCTGCAGCGAGTTCGGCTTGGCACATCAGCGCTGCGGCCCTCGTGATGCCCAATCCTTCACGAGCGCACACGATTGCCGCTTCTGTGGAAGTAAGCAGGTAGCGCGGTTCGACGTCGATGGTCTCGGTGCTGGCACCTTGTGTGAAGGTCCATGGCCAGCGAAGCGAGTTCGTGGGGCCAACGATCAAATCGTGGGACTTCAGAGCTTCGGGAGACTCCGGCGCACCGTGTTCGGCCAGATAGGCTGGCGCGGCTACCAGCAACCGGTCCAGCGTGGTCAGCTTCTTGACGCCAAAGTCGGAGTCTTTGAGCCGCCCAAAGCGTATTGCCACATCCACGCCTTCAGCCACCAAGTCTTGCAAGCTGTCAGCGGTCAACAGTTCCACCTTCAGCAGCGGATGCGGATGCACGAAGCGGGCCAGGTTTGGCAAAACTACGCGAGTGGCGAGAATGGATGGCATTGCAATGCGCAGAACGCCTTGCAGGCTGTCTTCGTCCCGCGCGGAGGCCTCGGCCTCCTCCAGTTCGATCAGGATCTGGCGCGCCTTCTGCAGGAAGACTGTGCCTGAATTGGTCGGAACGATCTTGCGCGTGCTGCGCAAAAGGAGTCTCACGCCCAGCCGCTCTTCCAGCTCGGAGACGATCCGCGAAACGGATGGCTGGGACAACCCAAGCTCACGCGCAGTAACGGAAAAACTGCCCGACTCCGCAGCCCGGATGAACACCTTCAGTTCCAGAAACCTGTCACTCATTTGCGGGACGAATATTTGTTGTTCACCTGCGCCGGATAGTAACGCACAGGCCGAAGCCTCAAACTTTGATCAACGGCTGACGCCCCAAGGCCATCTGGCCAGCCACTTGCGGAAGCCTTCTGAAGGAGCAGTAATGAGCATGCACAACTATCCAAAGAACGCGACGGCCCTGATCCTGGTCGACGTGCTGAACGACTTTCTCTCCGTCGATGGCAAGCTTCACCCAATGATCGAGCCCATGTTGGTGAAGACCGACCTCGTCGCGAAACTCCAGCGCCTGTTGGCTGGCAGCCGCAAGATGGGTCTCAAGGTGTTCTTTTCACCACACGGCGTGGACGAACATAGCTTTGACGACGTGCCACATGTGCATCCACGATTCCAGTTTGGGATCGACAACAAGGTGTTCTGGAAAGGCACCTCGGGAGCCGACTTCTACGCACCGCTCAAACCGTTACCGCACGAAGTGATCATCAGTCAGCACCGGATGTTCGACTCCTTCGCTGGCACGAATCTCGAGGAGCAACTACGTGCCAATGGCATCGAGTACGTGGTGCTGGCCGGCCTGACGTCGCACACGTGCGTGGAGGGTACCGGCCGCCATGCGCTTGAAGCCGGCTTCCATGTCACCTTTCTCAGCGATGGCGTGGCCGACTTCACCGAGCAAGCGCATCGGGCGGCGATTGAGCTGTCCTATCCAACGTTCGGACACGCGACGCAGACCATTGACGAATTCCTGAGTAGCGTGACTGGGGAGAACACATGAGCAACATCGCAATCGTCTTCCGCAACGGAAATGGTCGCACGGCCCATCTATCGCAAGCAGTGGTCGACGGCGCCGCGAGGTCGTTGGCATGATCGTAGAATCGTATCCGGTGGATTCTCTAGATGAGACTGGATGGGCAGACCTTGCCGTAGAAGACTGGCTCGACAGCCCCGTGCTCTCGGCAGTGACTTTCACGGCGTCCCAGATGCTGAAGACGCCTAGCCTGAAGGCCAAGATCCAGAATGCAGGTTATGTGCTTTCCGGAGCATTTTGAGTCAAATGAACCAGACTGATTGGAGATGGCATGACGACGACCTCCGCCAAGAAGAAAATTGCCATCCTGGATGATTACCAGAGCGCGGCCCTCACGGTGGCCGACTGGTCTGCAGTGAAGGAGAGGACGGAGATCGTTGTCTTTGACGACCACGTCGACGACGAGGACATCATCGTCGAGCGACTGCGTGATTTTGATGTGGTATGCGTCATGCGGGAACGCACGCCCTTCCGACGCGCCTTGATGGAGCGGCTTCCGAAGCTCAGGCTGATTGCATCCACCGGGGCGAGGAACGCCGCGATAGATGCCAATGCAGCGCAGGAACTCGGGATCGAGGTCGTCCATACGGGCTATACGTCCACGCCCACGATTGAATTCACCTGGGCGATGATTCTGGCGAGCATGCGGAACATTGCGGGAGAGAACGCGTCGTTGCGCGATGGCGGCTGGCAGGTCGGGATTGGCAGCGACCTGGCGGGCAAGACCCTTGGTCTCGTCGGCCTTGGCAACATCGGCTCCGAGGTGGCCCGGATCGGTCGTGCGTTCGGCATGCGGCTGCTGGCATGGAGCGAGAACCTGACGTCCGAAAAGGCGGCGGCACATGGCGCGCAGTGCGTGTCCAAGGAGGCATTGTTTTCGTCCTCCGATATCGTGTCGATCCATCTGATTCTCAGCCAGCGCACGCGTGGCATGATTGGCGCACAAGAGCTCGCGCTGATGAAGCCGACCGCGCGGCTGGTCAACACTTCGCGCGGGCCGATCGTTGTGGAGAAAGATCTGGTCGATGCTCTCAGTCGCAGGGCGATTGCCGGCGCGGCGATCGATGTCTACGATCATGAGCCACTCCCGCACGATCATCCGTTCTGAGTCTTGCCAAACGTCCTGGCTACGCCTCATGTCGGCTATGTGACAGAGGGTCTCTATCACACGTTCTATCAGGACTCGGTCTCGAATATCGTCAACTGGCTCGATCGCCAGGCCGGCGCCATCGAGTAGTGGCGGGGGCGTGTCACATCTCGGCTTCCGGCTGGTGATTAGAGTCATTGGGAGCGCCAAGTTGCGGTCTGTGGAAAGGACGCATCTGTGCGCTAAGCCCGAAGGCCGCCGGACTGGTAGTGGCACCTACTTTACCGCGCAGAAATATGACGACCACTTGTGCGTGATACCTGTCACGAATGGCGGCTCGCCGAGCGTACACCCAGGGGGGACGGCTACCGACGGTGCTATTGATTTTGACTCGTTGCGCTTTGCGTGCAAGGAAGGCATTGACGCCGAATTGGTAGAAGACCCCGATCGAGATGCCACAATGCTTTTCGGGGGCAAGCATGCGGCGCCGCGATAAACGCACCTTGTAATTGCCCCGCCAAGACTTCTACATCCAAAGCATGCCTGCGCTGCTCGCAGTAGTGAGAGAAAACAGCCCCGAACACCCCTATGGGGGCTCTCCCCAGGAGAAGGTTCCCGGCGGAACTCCAGAACTTGATCGTGCATACGGGTGCGTTGTGGCGATACCCCTGGGCGGTGGGGCACCCAATTGCATGGCATGGTAGGAATTCAGCGGCCATTTACATGTCGAGTCGCTTCGTCGCGATGGAGAAATTTCTCGCACGTCGGTGATGACATCACAAAGGAAGCCTGACCTGTACGGTCGCTCACCACGATACTGCGGCTCACGGGTCGTGGCCGCAAGCAGCAGCGACCGATACGGGCGGGCGGCCAGCCTGGGTCAGCCATCGTCACCAGGGCGAGGAGCCTCCAACGGACGTAGGGCTTGCACGGCGTGCTTGAGCTGCAGAATCCAGTCGTCAAGCTGGTCAGGCCGCTGGTCGAACACGACAACGCCGCGCCGTTGATGACCGAGTGCGCCATGCCGTGCAAGCGTAGCAGGTCGTCGCGCGAGCCGGCCGGATCACAGCTACGCGGGCGGATGGCGTCGATGATCCACCACGCGCAAGATGGCGGTCGTGTCGAACCTGTCCGGAAGCGCTTGCAGCGCCTCGGCATCTACCTTGCCATATGGGGTCCGCGTTTCAGACATGACTGGGCTTCCGGACGGAGTGCGCTGGTGCGGGAATTGCGCAGGCGAATCGCCTGGTCATCCTACCCTCTCGCTCGATTCGGCCTGAATGCGGCGATACGCTCCGCAATGCGGGCACCTTCTGCCAACCGAATCGCTCGCAGCGCCCGTTCCCCTTTGTCCAGCGCCGCATGATTTCGGTCCGGGCCTTCGTTATTGAGACGGAACCGCTTGATGCCGCGCGACTCGATCGCTTGTTGGCGTATCGCGTACCTGCCCTCCTTAGAACTTTGTTAACGACTGCAGCGTTTCGCCCGATGGCCGTTTCTGCCGCCCCATCGAAGCGATGCTTGAGCACCGTCGTGCCGTGAAGCAAGTTCGTCTATAGCAGAGAAAAAAACGCGGGGGATCTGCGGTTTCGCGCCATTTGTCGGTGATATTTGCGCAGCATGCGGACGTACCATCTTGTCGGCATATTCGCCCGACCTTTTCGCTATATGATGCGCTCGTCCATCCGCACACGCGTTGTCTGTACCAGCATCGTTCTTGTCGCTCTGTCGATTGTTTGCTGCACGCTCGCAAACTACTTCATCGCGAGGGCCAGCCTCAACGAGGCCATCGATCGCAACCTAGCCTCGATCACGGATAACCGTGCCGTGGCCATTGGCGAGTGGGTCGCCGGCAAAACCCACATGATCGCATCGCTTCAGGATGCGGTCCTGACACCTGAATCGATGCCTTTCCTTTACCAGATCGCTGCCGCGGGAGGGTTCTGGGATGTGGGCGTCGGCTATCCGAACAAGACAGCGAAGTTCACGGACTGGCCTAACATCCCGTCCAGCTATGACCCTACCACTCGCCCTTGGTACAGCGCCGCCGAGCAAGCCGGCAAACCGGTCGCGACGCCATACGTCAGTACTAGCGGTGCGTTGCTCGTCGCCTTGGGCGTACCGGTGACGCGCGACGGTGTGATGAAGGCTGTGGTCGTTGGCGATATTGCGTTAAACAGCGTGGTCGACGGCATCAAATCGATTCGCCCAACACCCGCAAGTTTCGGCATGCTGATCGATGGCACCGGCCGCATCATCGCGCATCCGGATCCAAAGCTAAGGTTCAAACCTGCTACTGAAATTGCCGCGGATTTCGCTCGCATCACAGCAAGTGCTTCAGGAACGACCAAAGGCACGTTCGAACTCGCGGTCAATGGAGCGAAAAAGCTCGTGCGCGCTCAACCGGTTCCGGGCACGGATTGGCAGGTTGTGGTTGCGCTAGACAAGTCCGAGGCGACTGCTGGACTTCGTTCGCTGATGATTGCCTCGCTGTCGTGTCTGGTTATCGTCGTCTGCATTGCCTCCGTCATCGTGGGAGCCATTACCACGACAGCGTTCCGACGCCTTCGCGACGTATGCCAAGCAATGGCGACGATCGGCTCTGGCAATGGCGACCTGACCCAGCGTTTGCCGGCCGACGGCCGGGATGAAGTTGCCAAAATCGCGCGATCTTTCAATCAGTTCGTCGATAAACTTCAGAGCGTAATGCTGCGCATCCGCGATAGCGGCGAACTTGTTCGTGCTGCTGCGAGCGAGATCGCCGCGGCAAGCCTCGACCTTTCGTCGCGCACTGAGTCTGCGGCGGCGAACCTTCAGCAAACGGCTGCGTCGATGGACGAGATCTCGGGCATGGTGGACCAATCAGCCGCCGCGGCGCGCGATGCCGATAGACGATCCACCGCAGCCACAAGGATTGCGTCACGGGGCGGCGAGGTGGTGGCGGATGTGGTTGGCACCATGGCAAGAATCGAAGAGGCATCCGACCGTATCGGTGCAATCATCGGCGTGATTGACGGCATTGCCTTCCAGACCAATCTCCTGGCGCTCAATGCTGCGGTCGAGGCGGCGCGAGCAGGCGAGCAAGGTCGCGGTTTCGCCGTTGTCGCGCAGGAAGTCCGTAGCCTTGCGCAACGAAGCGCACACGCTGCGCGCGAGATCAAGCACCTCGTCGACTCCAACGTCGAAAGCGTCACCGCAGGTTCAAATCAGGTACGCCAAGCCGGCGCGACGATGACAGAGATTGTCGCGAATGCAGCAGATGTCCAGGCCAGCATTTCTGAAATTGCCCGTGTGGCCACCGAGCAGACGCAAGGCATCCAGGAGGTCAATCACGCTGTCATGCAGTTGGACGGGATGGTCCAGCAGAACGCGGCCCTCGTGGAGCAGTCTGCTGCCGCGTCAACCGCGCTACAGGAACAGGCAAATGCTCTGGCATCAGCGATCGGTCAGTTCAAAGTGGAGTGACGCTTTAACGTGGACAGAATCTTCATCGACGGCGAGTGGGTTCGACCCGTCTGGCAAGTCCGCGCGGCCGTCACCAACCCTTCGACGCAAGACGTTGTTGCAGAGATTGCCTTGGGAAGCAGGCAGGACGTCGTCACCGAAGCTGGAACCATCAAGGCCCGCATCGCGGTGTTCGCGGGCGGCGCTAGGGAGTCCTCGTTCTGCCGCCAATTGGGCATTCGCTTTCCCCAAGCAACCGTTCGCCAGTCCATCGTGCGCGTGTCCGGGGTGGCCGAGCACCTCCCCGACGCCCTGCATACCGCGCGCGTGTCGATCACCCGCCGCAGCGATGGCAGCTATAACCTTGCCATCAGCGGCCGCAGACGCGGGGACCCGACGGCGCAACTCGTGCGCTTCGCGCCGCAGTTTCTCGCGTTGCTGATTGGAATTGACACGTTTTCGGAGTGTAGTAATCGCGGCATCGTGCGCACGGGTATCTGGACAAGCGGTGCCTTGCCTTGCGGAAAGAGAAGGCGGACCACGCAACTCAGCACGGAGGCGCGACTGCCCATATACCCTCGCTGCTTGAGTTCTTGCCAGATCAGTTTAGGAAAGCGACAGCCCTGGGCACGCTCTCCCTCCAGCATGGCTCCAACATAGTACCGTTCCACGAGAAGCTCAAGCGAGTGATTCAAGATCCTCCCGCAGCACTGCAGCGAGATTAAAAGGCTCCGTCACGCACGACGGATTGAGGATCACCGGATCGCCCCGGCTACACCCGTACCGCAGTTTCTGCGTTCCGGACAGCTCAGTTTGCAATTCGATATGGACTAGATCGGCAAGATCAGCGTGATGCACGGCAACGTTGCACTTATGCTCGACTGCATGAGTAAGACCGTTGCATCCTCTCTACCGCACGCCCCAGGCCCCACTGCGGATGCCCCTGATCATCCCCGCCTGGGCGCCGCACTGGCCTATATTCACCAGCATCTGGGCGAACCGCTGCCACTGCCGCTGCTTGCCGACCTGGTCCAGCTCAGCGTCGGAAGATTCGTGACCGTGTTCCGGCTGACGGTCGGAATGACGCCGCACCGCTACATCAGCCTGAAGCGCGTCCGGCACGCACAGTGGTTGCTCAGGCACGGCCACTCTCCAGCGCTGACGGCGCACGAGTGCGGCTTCTATGACCAGAGCCACCTGACGCGCTGCCTGAAGAGCGCCTGCGGCATGACGCCACGGCAGTTCCAGACGGCAAGTGCCCCGCTCCCCGCCGATATGGGCCGCAGCCCGCCAATGCCCAGGGCTCAAGTTGCCGATGGAAACAGGCGTTCGATCGGATAGTGCGTCTTGATGAAAGGCGACTTGATCACGATGAAGCTGAAGTACTTCTCGATCCCGATATTGCGCTCCAGCAGGCTTTCCATCAGTTCCTGGTAGTGGTTGACTCCACGGGTGATGAACTTGAGCAGGTAGTCATAGCCGCCGCTGACAAGGTGGCATTCGACGATCTCGTCCACCGCGCACACTGCCTTCTCGAAGCGCGCAAAGTCCTCGCGATGGTGGTCCTCCAGCGTGATCTCGGTGAACACCGTGAGAATATCGCCCAGCTTGTCCATCCGGATCTGGGCGCTGTATCCGCCGATATAGCCGGCCTGCTCCAGCCGCTTGACGCGAATCAGGCACGGGCTTGCAGAAAGACCCACGGCATCGGCGAGGTCCACGTTTGTCATGCGGCCGTTCTTTTGCAGCTGGGCAAGGATGCGGAGGTCGAGTCGGTCGAGTTTGATGGGGGCGGACATGGGCTTTCAAGACTGGAATGACTGGATCACATTGTCCCCGCATGGTTCAGCGGGGGCAATCGGGGCACGCCCGGAAAGTAAGGTTTCGCATCGCCTTTCAGTATCCTTTCGCACGGTCCACCAGCCCGATCAGGGGCTCACCGCGCTGCAGGCGGCGCAGATTGTCGAGTACGACCCGCGCAGCGGTGCCCGGCTGCGTCATGCTGGCAATATGGGGCGTGAGCCATACCCTGGGGTGGCGCCACAACGGGTGGCCGGCAGGCAGCGGCTCGGGGTGCGTGACGTCGAGAATGGCCTCGCCGATCTGCCCCGCATCCAGCGCGCCCTGCAGGTCGGCATCGTTCAGATGCTGCCCGCGCCCGACATGCACCAGCCCTGCCCCATGTGGCAGGGCGTCAAACACGCGGGCGCTCAATACTCCACTTGTTTCATCCGTCAGTGGCAGCAGGCAAACCAGGATATCGGTGCGGGCCAGGAACGCGTCCAGGGTCTGCGGGCCGGCATAGCACTGAACCCCTTCCAGGCTGTGCGGCGACCTTGCCCAGCCGGCACAGTCGAACCCGAACAGCCGCAGCCGCTCCAGCACGGCCTGGCCCAGCGAGCCCAGGCCAAGCACGCCTACGCGGCACTCGTGTGCCGCGCGCACCTGCAGGGGCTTCCAGGCTTCCTGCGCCTGCTGCCGCCGGTACGCCGGCATGTCGCGATGCAGCGCAAGGACCGAGAACACCACGTACTCCACCATCCCATCGACGATGCCGGGCTCGATCATCCGCACCAGCGGTACGTGCGCAGGCAGCGCGTCCAGGTCGAACTGGTCGATGCCGGCTCCGGTCGAAAAGAGTACCTGCAGGTTCGGGAACCGCTCTGCGATGCGGTCTGGCGCCTCCCAGGCTGCCAGGTAGCGGACCTTGTCGGGATCCCCGATTTCGGGCCAGATGCGGAAATCGATGCCAGGCGCCTCGCGCGCAAACACCTTGGCCCAGTCCCGGCCGCGCACGGGATCCGCCTTGTACAGAAATGTCGTGTCTTGATGCATTGTTTTATCCGAGGGCCTTGTCGGCCAGCGCAAAGGGAAGAAATGGTGCTGTTGGCGAAGCCGGGGTGCCGCGGGCCAGCACCGTCGCGTCGGCGACGTGCGCCAGGCCAATGCAGCCGAGCCAGTCCTCGAGTTCGCCATCGGCGTGGACGTCCAGGCGCAGCACGCGCCCGGTCACCAGGCCGGCCAGGTGCGCGATCATGGCCTTGGCCGACATCGCGCAGGGTGCGACCACGGGGCCGACCATCGCGCCGCGGCCAAAGCGCCGCAGGATCGCGAAGCCGCGGGGCCCGTCGGCGTGATCGATCACCACCGTGCCGATCGACTGGCTCAGCCAGGCCTGGATCAGGGACGGCCGTGCAACACCGCGGGCCCCCTGCTCCATCCCGACCAGAAGTTGCAGGTCATTGCGCCCGCCAGGCCGCAGGCGGCAGCCTTCAGGCAGCGCCATCAACGGTGCGGGCAACGCTTTACCCTCGTATTGATGCACCTCACCGATGCGCTCGAACCCCATGCGCGCGTAGAAGCGATGCAGCTTCCCGGGGGCGTGAAGCAGCACAGTGCGGCCTTCCAGGCCGGCACACAGCGCCTCCAGCAACAAGCTGCCAATGCCCCGCTCGCGGAAAGCCGGGGCGACGATAAGCAGTCCGACCGATGCGCCGCGCTCGTCCCATAGCCAGCGCATGCCGACACCGACAACCGCGCCGCCGACTTCGGCGACGCGGCCCTCGCCCATCTGGAACAGCCGCTTCCAGTCGCTGGGGCGGTGCGGCCAGCGTACATCTTCGGAAAGCGAAAGCGCGACGGGCAGATCGGACTGTGCCATCACGCGGATGGCTGGAAGCTGCGCGGAGTTCATTGCAGTAAGTGTCAGCGCCGGACGAAGCCAGAGAGCCCTGATGATGCGATGAACAGGCAAGGCCCGGATAGGAAAAATTTGCTACGTCGGATGGTGCACCGATGCAGTGCCACGCCTAGGGTAATCCCGAGGATTGTTGCGGTGCACATGCACGTACGCAGTGCGCATGGCAGGCAATGCCAAACCGCCCTCGCGAAACCGCAGGTTTTACTGCTACGGCCTGCAATACCCCACAAAGCCATCGGTCCCACATGCTTCAATGGCAGGGGATGACACATTGCGCGCCCGTGCTGCCAAAGCAAGAGCTTGCCCCGCGCCGCATGGTCGTGCGCTTTCACTTTCGCGATCCCCCGAACTCCGGCCCCCCAGGAGCTATTGCCATGTCAGACAAGAAGCCGCTCGACGGCCTCATCGGCCCTGCTGAATCCACGCGGGTCATAGCCGCCCTGCGCCATGGCGCCAGCCGGCGCGACATCCAGAGGTTCCGTATCTGGCTTGCCGCCTGATCCGGACTGGAAAGGAGAGACACCATGAACCTGTTCATCTTGCGTCTGCTGGCGCGGCGCATCGGTCTGGCGCTGATCTCGCTACTGGCCGTCTCGGCCATCGTCTTCGCCATCACCGCGGTATTGCCCGGCGATGCCGCGCAGGAACAGCTCGGCCAGGACGCC
>NZ_JBFTLQ010000031.1:0-83074 GCF_056396525.1 Cupriavidus sp. 05T41 | reverse complement strand
GCGCTGGGTGCCGCGGGGCGCGGCTCCGGTGCGCGCGCGGCGGGCGGCGAGGGCGGCGGCAGCGTCACGGTGCAGGCCGTCAATGCGGCGACTGACAGCCACGCGGGCAAGCGCGTGTTCTTCATGGCTACTCCTTGCGCCCGGTGCCCGTGCGGCCGGTTGGCTGGCCGCGCGTACCTCTACCTGTATTTATAGAGGATGGCGAAAGGAAGGCGAGGGAAAGCGCGGGAGCACGGTGCGGCAGGCATCAGATGCCGCCGCCGGCGCAGAGATGGACACGGTTCAGCCGCCTGCTTCCTTGGGCATGCGCGCGTTGCCGTCGGGCGCCAGGTCGCCGAGCGTGGCGGCGTTGCGCCGCAGCGCCTCGGTCGTGTGGCCCTGGCCGTCCGGGCGCCATCCCGGCGGCATGAGGAGATAGCCCAGCAGCGCGCGCAAACCGTTTGCCTGCGCGAGATCGCGCCCCAGGTCGAGCCACTGCTGGAACTCGACCCGCAGCGGATTGCGCGAGCGCATCGGCGTGACCAGCCCATAGCGGCACGGCAGCTCGTCGCGCTCGGCGATATAGGTGCCGAACAGTCGGTCGAACACGATCAGCACGCCGCCAAAATTGGCATCGAGGTACTCGACGTTCGACGCATGGTGGACGCGGTGCGCCGACGGCGTGTTCAGGACATATTCCAGCCAGCCCAGCTTCGGAATCCAGGTCGCGTGAATCCAGAACTGGTACAGCAGGTTCAGCGACAACGTGGTGAGCACCACTTCCGGGCTGAAGCCAAGCCATACCAGCGGCGTGAAGAACAGCGTATTGCCGGCGAGCTTGCCGGTCCAGCCGAGGCGGTAGGCCGTGGACAGCGTGAGCTGGTTGGGCGAGTGATGGACCGCGTGGGTGGCCCAGAAGAAGCGCACGCGGTGCGCCGCGCGGTGATACCAGTAGTAACAGAACTCCTGGCCGACGAACAAGCCGGCGGCGAGCATCCAGCTATCCATGGCGATGGTCTGCAAGCGGTGCTGCCAGGCGAGCGCGAACACCGGCGCCGCCAGCGACAGGGGCAGCAGGAACAGGATCTTGCGCCCGGCCAGATCCACCAGCGACAGCCATGCTTCGTGCCAGTCGAAGGTGCCCGGCTTGCGCCAGTGCAGCACCAGGGCTTCCACCAGCGATGCGCCGACCACGACCGGCAGGGCATAGAGCTGGATCAACTCAAGACGGGTCATGCGAGCTTCCTGGCGCTGCCTTGCAATAGGATGCAGACGATTATATGAGCTAGTATCAGGTTTGCTTACTCGCGTTCCGGAGCACGCCCCATGGAGTCGCAACCCCTGCAGCGCAACGGTGCCGGCCGCCGACGGCCGATCCAGGCTCGCTCCCGCGAGAAGATCGAACTCATATTCGAGTCTACCATCCGCCTGCTGGAGAAAGAGGGGCTGGAGGCACTCAGCACCAATCGCATCGCCGAGGTCGCCGGCATCAGCATCGGCACGCTCTACCAGTATTTCTCGAACAAGCAGGAGGTGATGCAGGCGCTGGGCCGCCGCGAGATCGAACGCGTGCTTGGCCGCCTCGATGAGCTCCTGAGCACGCCGGGCGCTGCCGATCCCCGCGAGCGCGCCAGATTGCTCGTGCGCGCGCTCCTGGGCGCTTTCGGCGGCCGTTACCGCGTTCGCAAGATCCTGGTGGAAGTGGCGCTGGCCTCGCGTGCCCAGCCGGCGCTGGACAATTCCGCGGCGCAGGTCGCGCAATGGCTGAGTTCGGGCCGGTTGGTGGATGCGCAGAATCGCGCCGTGGTACTGCGGCCCATGGCCGCCTTTGTGCTGACGCAGGCCGTGATCGGTGTGATTCGCAGCGCGCTCGCCGTGGACGAAACCATGCTCGGACGGCCAGAGCTGGAAGAGGAACTGGCGCGGCTGATCCGGGGGTTCCTGCGGGAGAAGGCGGAGTAAGGCCGCGCAAGGCGGAAGCGGGCGGCGTGGCCCGCGCCGCCTCGGACTACATCAGGATGATGTCGTACTGTTCCTGGTGGAAGGTCGATTCCACCTGCAGCGAGATCGGCTTGCCGATGAAGTCGCCGAGCATGGCCAGGTGCTGGCTTTCCTCTTCGAGGAACAGGTCGATCACATGCTGCGAGCCCAGGATGCGGAACTCGCGCGGATTGAACTGGCGCGATTCGCGCATGATCTCGCGCAGGATGTCGTAGCACACGGTGCGCGGCGTCTTGACCTGGCCCTTGCCCTGGCACACCGGGCATTGCTCGCACAGCACGTGCGCCAGCGATTCGCGGGTGCGCTTGCGGGTCATCTCCACCAGGCCGAGCTGCGAGAAGCTGTTGACGGTGATGCGGGTGCGGTCGCGCGAGAGCGCGCGCTTGAGCTCGGACAGCACGGCGTCGCGGTGCTCGCCGTTCTCCATGTCGATGAAATCGATGATGATGATCCCGCCAAGGTTGCGCAGCCGCAACTGGCGCGCGATGGTATGCGCCGCCTCCAGGTTGGTCTTGAAGATGGTGTCGTCGAAATTGCGCGCGCCGACATAGCCCCCGGTGTTGACGTCGATGGTGGTCATGGCCTCCGTCTGGTCGATCATCAGGTAGCCGCCGGACTTGAGGTCGACGCGGCGCGACAGCGCCTTCTCGATCTCGGCGTCGATGTTGAAGAGATCGAAGACGGGGCGCTCGCCGGTGTAGTGGGTCAGGCGCGACAGCACCGCCGGCGTGTATTCCTGGGCGAACTCGACCAGCTTCTGGTAATTCTCGCGCGAGTCCACCTGGATCGCGTTGGTGGCGTCGCTGACGAAATCGCGCAGCACGCGCTGGGCCAGGTTCAGGTCCTGGTAGAGCAGGCTGGGCGCGGGCAGGGTGGTGGCGTTCTGGCGGATCGAGGCCCAGATCTTGCGCAGGTAGGCGATGTCGTTGCCGAGTTCTTCGTTGCTCGATTCCTCGGCGATGGTGCGCACGATAAAGCCGCCGCGCTCGTCGGCCGGCACCAGGCTCTGCACGCGCGCGCGCAGGGCTTCGCGGTCGACCTCGCCTTCGATGCGCTGAGAGATGCCGATGTGCGGGTCCTGCGGCAGGTAGACCAGGGTGCGCCCGGCGATGCTGACCTGGGTCGACAGGCGCGCGCCCTTGGTGCCGATCGGGTCCTTGATCACCTGCACCATCAGCGCCTGGCCTTCGTAGAGCGTCTTCTCGATCGCCAGCGGCGCGGCGTTGCCGTTTTTCTCCGGGTCGCGCGGGTGCCAGATGTCGGCAACGTGGAGAAAGGCCGCGCGCTCGAGGCCGATATCGATGAAGGCGGACTGCATGCCGGGCAGCACGCGCACGACCTTGCCAAGATAGATGTTGCCGACCAGCCCGCGCGACAGCGTGCGCTCGACATGGAGTTCCTGCACGGCGGCCTGCTGCACGATGGCCACGCGCGTTTCCTGCGGTGTGATGTTGACGAGGATATCTTCAGTCATGTTGGGTGAATCTCGTCGCCGGCGGGCCGGCCAGGGGGTTGTCCGCACTATGCCGCCACGCGCTCCGGGGGCGATGCCATGGCCGTGCATGCCATGGGATAACGGAAGGTCGGTGGCGGGTTCTCAGAACCGCAGTTGGGCCTGTCGGAGCAGCGCAGCCGTCTCGAACAGGGGCAAGCCCATGATACCCGAATAGCTGCCGCCGATTTGCGCCACGAATTCCGCCGCGCGGCCCTGGATGCCGTATGCGCCGGCCTTGCCGGCCGGCTCGCCGCTGGCGACATAGGCCGCGATCTCGGCCTGGCTCATGGCGCGGAAGGTGACCTCGGAGATGGACAGCGCATGGCGCAGGCCCAGCGTGGAGACCACCGTCACCGCGGTCAGCACGCGGTGGGTGCTGCCCGATAGCGCGCCCAGCATGCGCACGGCGTCGGCATCGTCGGCGGGCTTGCCGAGGATGTCGCCGCCCAGGCATACCGTCGTGTCGGAAGTGAGGATGGGGGCGTCGGGCAGGGCGCGCCGCTCGCGGCGGCGCAGCGCGGCTTCGGCCTTGAGCGCGCAGACGCGCTGCACGTAGTCGTCCGGGCTTTCGCCGGGCAGCACGGCTTCGAGCGCTTCGGCGTCCTCGTCGTCGTCGGCCAGCAGCAGTTCGTAGGCAACCCCGAGCTGGGTCAGCAACTCGCGCCGGCGCGGGCTCTGGGAGGCGAGATAGAGGAAGGTGTGGGTCACGGCTGGGCCAGTCGGGAAGTCCTGAGGGGAAAGATCCGGCGGTCGCCATGCGCCGCTTGGGCCGCATTGTACCCGCCTGCCGCGCCGCGGCAGGAATGGCCCCCGCCCGCGGCTCAGGCGCGGTGATACGGATGATTCTGCGTGACCGACCAGGCGCGGTAGAGCTGCTCGGCCAGCAGCACGCGCACCATGCCGTGCGGCAGGGTGAGGCTGGACAAGCGCAGCAGGGTTTGCGCGCGCGCCTTGAGGGCCGGGTCGAGCCCGTCGGCGCCGCCGATCAGGAAGGCCACGTCGCCGCCTTCGCGCTGCCAGTCGGTCAGCTGGCCCGCGAGCTGCACCGTGGTGAGATCACGGCCCCGCTCGTCCAGCGCCACGATGCGGCATTGCCTGGGCAGCGCCGCCTCGATGCGGGCCGCCTCGCGCTGCATCACGGTGGTGGCGTTATTGCTGGAGGAGCGCGCCTCGGGCTTGATCTCGCGCAGCTCGATGCGCAGCTCCGGCGGCATGCGCTTGGCGTACTCGGCGAAGCCCGTCTCGATCCAGCCGGGCATCTTGTGGCCGACGGCCACGATCAGCAACTGCATGGCAGGGTGGTGCCGGCCAGGCTCAGGCCGAGCGGGTTGTGCGCTTGCGCGCGGCCGGCGCCTTGGCGGCGGCGGTCTTCGCAGGCGCCTTCGCCGGTGCCTTGGCAGCCGTCTTGGTGGCCGGCTTGGGGGCGGTCTTGGCAGCCGTCTTGCGTGCGGTGCCGGCGGCGGTCTTGCGCGGTGCCGCGGTCTTGGCCGGCGCCTTGCGCGCGGGGGCCGAGCCCAGCGCGCTGGTCAGGCGCTTCTGCACGGTCGGCGCGCGGTTGACGGCGATGGCGTCGGCGTCCGTGTCTTCGTGGCCAAGCGGCGGCGACGGCTCTTTCATGCCTTCGGGCAGGCGCGCCAGGGCGGGGCGCAGGCCGCTGGCGCGGCGCACGGTGCGCACCACGGGGGCGTCGTCCTCGTCGTCGTCCATCGGCTCGCTGGCCTTGGCCAGGCCCTTCTTGGCGGCCAGCTTCAGGCGCACCGGCTTGTCGCCCCAGATTTCCTCGAGGTTGTAGTACATGCGCAGCTGCGGCTGCATGATGTGGACCACGGCGTCGCCGCAGTCGACCAGCACCCATTCGCCCGTTTCCAGCCCTTCCACCGCGATGATATGGCCGCCCGCACCCTTGACGGTATCGCGCACCGAGGCGGCCAGCGCCTTGGTCTGGCGGTTCGAGGTCCCGCTGGCGATCACCACCCGGTCGAACAGTTCGGTCAGGTGGGTGGTGTCGTACACCTTGATGTCCTGCGCTTTGACATCTTCGAGGCCTTCGACGATGGCGCGTTGCAGTTTGCGAATATCCATGGTGCGTTCTTGTTCAGCTGAGATCGGTTTATGGGCGGGCCGGGTCGGGCAGATCCGACTGGGCAGGCCGGTAAAGGCCGCGGCTCGCGATGTAGTGTGCCACGCCGGGCGGCAGTTGGTCATCTGCCGGCTGTCCGGCGGCCAGGCGTTGGCGAAGGGCGGTGGAGGAGAGGTCGACGGCGAGCGTCTGGTCGATCCACATGTGGCCGGAGGGCGTGGATTGTATCAGGTGGGTGGACCCCCGGCGCGTGGCGAGCTCCTGGCGCACCGGTCCGTCGAGTCCGGAGAGGTCGAAACCGGGCCGTGTCGCCACGCACAGGTGCACGTCCGCGAACAGCGCCTGCCAGCCGTGCCAGGTGTGCAGGCGCAGCAACTGGTCGGCACCCATCAGCCATGCCATGGAGGCGTGGGGGCCATAGTGCTGGCGCAGTTCGTGCACGGTGTCGACGGTATAGCTGGGGCCGGCGCGGTCCACTTCCATGCGGCTGGCGTGGACATGCGCGCGGGTGTCGGCCAGCGCGGCGGAGGCAAGCTCGGTCATCGCCAGCCGGTCGGCGGCGGGGGTGACATCGTCGCCCTTCTGCCATGACTGGCCGGTCGGGATCCAGACCAGTTCGTCCAGTTCGAGGTGTTCGATGCAGAGCCTGGCGAGCGCTACGTGGCCGATATGCGGCGGGTCGAAGGTGCCGCCGAGGATGCCGAGGCGGTAGGGGCGCTCGC
This sequence comes from Cupriavidus sp. 05T41, assembly GCF_056396525.1. Classification (NCBI taxonomy): domain Bacteria; kingdom Pseudomonadati; phylum Pseudomonadota; class Betaproteobacteria; order Burkholderiales; family Burkholderiaceae; genus Cupriavidus; species Cupriavidus sp. 05T41. The sequence continues at coordinate 76,797 of NZ_JBFTLQ010000031.1, read as the reverse complement.
CATCGGCGGCGTTGCGTGGTCGTGCCTTGTCGTGTTCGTGTTCCATACGCTCGCCGTCAGGCCCAGTCCCGCACGGGCAGGAAGTCGGTGTACAGGGCCGCTTCGGCGCTGCCCGGCTCCGGCTGCCAGTCGTAGCGCCAGCTGGCCTGCGGCGGCATCGACATCAGGATGGACTCGCTGCGCCCGCCGGATTGCAGGCCGAAATGCGTGCCGCGGTCGAACACCAGGTTGAACTCCACGTAGCGGCCGCGCCGGTAGGCCTGGAAGTCCCGTTCGCGTTCACCGTAGGCGCTGTCCTTGCGGGCTTGCAGGATCGGCAGGTAGGCATCCAGGAAGGCGTCGCCCACCGACTGCATCATGGCAAAGCTGCGCTCGAAGCCGAGCGCGGAAAAATCATCGAAGAAGATGCCGCCGATGCCGCGCGCTTCGCCGCGGTGCTTGAGGAAGAAGTACTCGTCGCACCATTGCTTGAAGCGCGCATAGAGGTCCGGGCCGTAAGGTGCCAGTGCGTCGCGGCAGGTACGGTGGAAGTGCTCGCAATCGCCCGTGTCGCCGTAGTACGGCGTCAGGTCCATGCCGCCGCCGAACCACCAGACCGGCTCGGCGCCGTCCTTCACCGCCATCAGGCAGCGCACGTTCATGTGCACCGTAGGCACGTAGGGATTGCGGGGATGGAAGACCAGCGAGACGCCCAGCGCCTCGAACCCGCGCCCGGCAAGCTCGGGCCGGCTGGCCGTGGCCGAAGGCGGCAGCGCGTCGCCGCGCACATGCGAAAAGCCCACGCCGGCGCGCTCCATCACGGCGCCGCCTTCCAGGATGCGGGTACGCCCGCTGCCACGCAGGCGCTCCGTGGGCGGCTTCTCCCAGTCATCGGTGGCAAACGCCTTGCCGTCGATGGCGGCGACGGCGTCGGTGATACGGTCTTGCAGACCGAGCAGATAGGCACGGACTGCCTGGGAATCGATCATGGTGTACGGGCGGGTGGGCCGGTGCGGCGACGGCCGGGCAGGTCATTCACCTGTCCGGCCGTCATGGCGGTGTCATGATTGTACTGGCTGGCGCCAGAAAGGCCGGAATCGGGTTTCTGGTGCCAACCCAGGCCGGGTCGAAGGGTGGGGAAATCGTAGCGAGCGGCCCATGGCCGGTCCGGGGAGCACCGTACAAGTGGTACGGCGAGCACCGCAGGATCCGCCATGGGCCGCGCAGCAGATTTATCCGCCCTTCAACTAACGCTTGAGGGCACGGTAGCCGATGTCGGTGCGGTACTGCATGCCGTCGAACTGGATCTGCTCGACCGCCGCGTAGGCCGCGCGCTGCGCCGCCTTGACCGTATCGGCCAGTCCCACCACGCACAGCACGCGCCCGCCCGTGACCTGCAGCACGCCGTCCTTGAGCGCGGTGCCGGCGTGGAAGGTCACGCTGTCCTCTGCCTCGGGCGGGATGCCGGTGATGACGTCGCCCTTGCGCGGCGCATCGGGGTAGCCATGCGCGGCCATCACCACGCCCAGCGCCGTGCGGCGGTCCCAGTCCAGTTCGATCTCGTCGAGCCTGCCGCTGACCGCATGCTCCATCACGTCGACCAGGTCGGTCTTCAGGCGTGCCAGGATCGGCTGGGTTTCCGGGTCGCCCATGCGGCAGTTGAATTCGAGCGTCTTGAGGTTGCCGTCGGCGTCGATCATCAGGCCGGCGTAGAGGAAGCCGGTATAGGTGATGCCGTCCTTCTCCATGCCGCGCACGGTCGGCAGGATGATCTCGCGCAGCGCGCGCGCATGCAGCGCGGGCGTGACCACCGGAGCCGGCGAGTAGGCGCCCATGCCGCCCGTGTTGGGGCCCGCGTCGTGATCGAGCAGGCGCTTGTGGTCCTGGCTGGTGGCCAGCGCCAGCACGTTCTTGCCGTCCACCAGCACGATGAAGCTAGCTTCCTCGCCGGCGAGGAACTGCTCGATGACCACGCGCGCGCCGGCGTCGCCGAGGCGGTTGTCGGCCAGCATCATGTCGACGGCGGCGTGTGCTTCTTCCAGCGTGGTGGCGACCACCACGCCCTTGCCGGCAGCCAGGCCGTCGGCCTTGATCACGATCGGCGCGCCCTGCGCGTCGATGTAGGCATGCGCGGCCGCGGCGTCGTTGAAGGTCTGGTAGGCGGCGGTCGGGATGCCGTGGCGCTGCATGAAGGCCTTGGCGAAGTCCTTGGACGACTCCAGTTGCGCGGCGGCCTGCGTGGGCCCGAAGATGCGCAGGCCCTTGGCGCGGAAGATGTCGACGATGCCGGCCGCCAGCGGCGCCTCGGGGCCGACCACGGTGAAGCTGACGCCTTCGCGCTCGGCGAAGGCCGCCAGCACTTCCGGATCGGTCAGCGGGACGTTCTGCAGACGCTTGTCGAGCGCGGTGCCGCCGTTGCCCGGCGCCACGTACACCACCTGTACCTTGGGGGACTGGGCCAGTTTCCAGGCCAGCGCGTGTTCACGACCACCCGAGCCGACAACCAATACTTTCATGATCCACTGCCAGAAAAAAATCGCATGCGAAAAAGCGGCAGCGCGCGTTCATCCACCGAACCGTGCTGCCGCCGTGTGACGGGTTCCTGCCGGACGCCCGCTTATTCCTCGATCACCGCGTTGGTGAACACTTCCTGCACGTCGTCCAGGTTTTCCAGGGCGTCGAGCAGCTTTTGCATCTTGGCGGCGTCGTCGCCGGCGAAGCTCACTTCGTTCTGCGGCTTCATGGTGACGTCCGCCAGTTCGGCCTTGAAGCCGGCCGCTTCCAGCGCGGCCTTGACCGTGCCGAAATCGTTGGGCGGGCACAGCACCTCGATCGAGCCGTCCTCGTTGGTGACCACGTCGTCGGCGCCCGCTTCCAGCGCGGCGTCCATCAGCTTGTCTTCGGGCGTGCCCGGAGCGAACAGGAACTGCCCGCAGTGGGTGAACATGAAAGCCACCGAGCCTTCCGTGCCCATGTTGCCGCCCTGCTTGGAGAAGGCGTGGCGCACTTCGGCCACGGTGCGGGTGCGATTGTCGGTCAGGCAGTCGACGATGATCGCAGCGCCCGCCAGGCCGTAGCCTTCATAGCGGATTTCTTCGTAGTTCACGCCTTCGAGGCCACCCACGCCGCGCTGGATGGCGCGCTGGATGTTGTCCTTAGGCATGTTCGCGTCCATGGCCTTGTCCATCGACAGGCGCAGGCGCGGGTTCGAATCGGGATCGCCGCCGCCGAGCTTGGCGGCCACGGTGATTTCCTTGATCAGGCGAGTCCAGACCTTGCCGCGCTTGGCGTCAGCGGCGGCCTTCTTGTGTTTGATATTGGCCCATTTTGAGTGACCGGCCATGATTCTCTCCGAAGCGGAATTCGTATTGATGCGCGTGCCGTGGCCAGCGCGCGCCGCCTGCGCCGGGCCAGCCAGGGGCGGCTGCCCGGCGCGGACGGAAGGTGTCGTGTGTCTGTGAGCCGGCCCGGGGGCTGGCTATAATCAGCCCAGCATTTTATCACGCGGCCCTGCCGCCGCCGGACCCGGATGTCGGGAGCCGCCGGACGCGCGGGGGATGACAAGCGGTGACGTTGCCGCGCTGCCTGCCAACCAGAGAGACCATGGCCGAACCCATCCTCATCGCCAAGAACGCCGAACTCGAACTCGCGCTGCTGCCCGAGATGGGCAACCGGCATGGCCTGATCACCGGCGCCACCGGCACCGGCAAGACCGTGACGCTGCAAAGCCTGGCGCAGGGTTTCTCGCGCCTGGGCGTGCCGGTCTTCCTGGCAGACGTCAAAGGTGACCTGACCGGCATCTCCCAGCCGGGCAAGCTGTCGGACAAGCTCAAGGCGCGCCTGGCCGACCTCGGCCTGCCCGAGCCGGCCTGGGGCGGCTGCCCCACCACGCTGTGGGACGTGTTCGGGCAGAAGGGCCACCCGGTGCGCGCCACGGTCTCGCACATGGGCCCGCTGCTGTTGTCGCGCATGCTGGAGCTCAATGACACGCAGCAGGGCGTGCTCAACCTGGTGTTCCGCATCGCCGACGCCAACGGCCTGCTGCTGCTCGACGCCAAGGACCTGCGCGCCATGCTGCAGTACGTGGGCGACAACGCTGGCGAGTTCACCACCGAGTACGGCAATATCTCGGCGGCCTCGATCGGCGCCATCCAGCGCGGCCTGATGACGCTGGAATCGCAAGGCGCGGATGCCTTTTTCGGTGAGCCCATGCTCAACCTGGACGACTTCATCCAGACCGAGAACGGGCAGGGCGTGGTCAATATCCTGGCGGCCGACAAGCTGCTCAATTCGCCCAAGCTCTACGCCACCTTCCTGCTGTGGCTGCTGTCCGAGCTGTTCGAGAAGCTGCCCGAGGCCGGCGACCTGGACAAGCCCAAGCTGGTGTTCTTCTTCGACGAGGCCCACCTGCTGTTCAACGACGCGCCCAAGTCGCTGCTCGACAAGATCGAGCAGGTGGTGCGCCTGATTCGCTCCAAGGGCGTGGGCGTGTACTTCGTCACGCAGAACCCGGTGGACATTCCCGATACGGTGCTCGGCCAGCTCGGCAACCGCGTGCAGCACGCGCTGCGCGCCTTCACCCCGCGCGACCAGAAGGCGGTCAAGGTGGCGGCCACCACCATGCGCGCCAATCCCGCGCTGGACGTGGAGAAGGTGATCGGCGAGCTCGGCGTGGGCGAAGCGCTGGTGTCATTGCTCGACGCCAAGGGCATTCCCGCCATCACCCAGCGCGCCTGGGTGATGGCGCCCGGCAGCCGCATCGGCCCGATCAGCGACGACGAGCGCAAGCAATTGCTGGCGGCCTCGCTGGTGGCCGGCACCTACGAACAGGCGATCGACCGCGAATCGGCCTACGAGAAGCTCAAGGGCCGCGCCGCGGCTCCCGCGCCGGCGGGCAACGGCGCGCCCGCTCCCACGCCTGCCACCGGCACGCCGGGGGCGGGCCAGTCCGCGCCGGCTCCGGCGCAAGGCGGCGGCTGGCTTGACCAGGCGGGGGAGATCTTCGGGGGGCTGACCAAGGGGACCGGCAAGAGCGGCCGCGGCGATTCCATCCTGGAGTCGATGGCCAAGTCGGCGGCGCGCACGGTGGGCTCGCAGGTCGGGCGCGAGCTGATCCGTGGCGTGCTGGGCAGCCTGCTGGGCTCGGGCAAGAAGAAGTAGGCGGCGGCCCGGCATTGGCCCGGCGGCCACCCGGCGGGGTCAGCGCTTGCGCGCTGCCTCGGCGTCCTCGCGCATCTTGCGCAGGAACAGGCGGGTGAAGAACCACCCCATGCCGATGATGAAGGCGATCACGCCCAGGCTCATCAGCCCGGTGTCGGTGGTGAACAGGATCTTGAAGGCTTCCATCTGGGTCTCCCTGGTCTGGCGCGGCACATCGGGCGATGTGCCGCTGCCCAGTCTAGGCAGACCCCTGGCCGCGGGCGTTGAGGCGGATCAAGCCGGGTGCAGACTGTGCCGCCCGGCGTCGCCCGCATCCGGCATCAGTTCTTGGTGCCGAACAGTCGGTCGCCCGCATCGCCCAGGCCCGGCACGATATAGGCGTTCGAATCCAGGTGGCTGTCCAGCGAGGCGACGAACAATCTTACGCCCGGATGTGCCTTTTGGAAGACTTCCACGCCTTCCGGCGCCGCCACCAGCGCGACGAAGGTGATGGCCTCGTCTTTCACGCCGCGGCGCTTGAGCACGTCGACGGCGTGCGCGGCCGAGTAGCCCGTCGCCACCATCGGGTCACACAGGATAAAGCTGCGGTCTTCCACGTCCGGCAGGCGCACCAGGTATTCGACCGGGCGGTGCTGGTCGTCGCGGTACACGCCGATATGGCCGATGCGCGCCGACGGAATCAGCTCGACCAGGCCGTCGCTCATGCCAACGCCTGCGCGCAGCACGGGCACGATGGTCAGTTTCTTCCCGGCGATCACGGGCGCGTCCAGCGTGACCAGCGGCGTATCGATGCGGCGCGTGGTGAGCGGCAGGCTGCGCGTGATTTCATAGCCCATCAGCAGCGTGATCTCCCGCAGCAGCTCGCGGAACGTGCGCGTGGACGTTTCCTTGTCGCGCATATGGGAGAGCTTGTGCTGGATCAGCGGGTGATCGAGGATGTACAGATTGGGGAAACGGGGATCTTGCTTCATGGCGGGGAGCGGCTGGCGGCTGGAGGGCGCGAAGGCCCGATGCAGCCGGATTGTAATGGATGCGGGCCGCCCGCCCGCCGCAGGCGCAGCAGGGCGGGGCGGCCGGCATCCGCGCCGCTCAGTCTACCGAGATGCTGGCGCTCTTGGCCACCTTGCCGAACTTCTCGTACTCGGACATCGTCAGCGCCTGCAGCTCGGCCGCGCTCGAGCCCTTCGGGTTGAAGCCCGCCTGCACCAGCTTGTCCCTGACCTCGGCGTTGGCGAGCGCCTCGACCAGCGCGGCATTGAGTGCCTGCACCACCGGCGCCGGCATGCCGGCCGGGCCGTACACGCCGAACCACGGCTCCACCGCGTAGCCCGCCAGGCCGGCCTCGGCCAGCGTCGGCACATTGGGCAGGGCCGGGGAGCGCGTCTTGCCCGCCACCGCGAGCGCGCGCAGCTTGCCGCCCTGGATGTGCGGCAGCGAGGCCGGCAGGTTGTCGAACATCACCTGCACATGCCCGCCGAGCATATCGTTGATGGCCGGGCTGCTGCCCTTGTATGGCACATGGGTCAGGCCTGCCTGCGTCATCTGCGAGAACATCGCGCCGGCCAGGTGCATCGACGTGCCAGTGCCCGCGGTGGCGTAGGTCAGGCCGGGATGCGCCTTGGCATAGCTGACCAGTTCGGCCACCGTCTTCACCGGCAGGTTGTTGCTGACCTCCAGCACGATGGTGGACGTGCCCAGCAGGCTGACCGCGGTGAAGTCCTTGCGCGGGTCGAACGGCACGTGCTTGTAGATATGCGGGTTGAGCGCATTGGTGGAGATGGCGCCGAAGCCGATGGTGTAGCCGTCCGGCGCGGCCTTGGCGACGGCCTCCATGCCGATGTTGCCGCCGGCGCCGGGGCGGTTCTCCACCACCACCGGCTGTCCCAGCTTTTCGCCGATCTTCTGGCCGACCGTGCGCGCCACCAGGTCGGTGGTGCCGCCGGCGGCGTAGGGCACGATGAAGCGGATCGGCCTGGCGGGATAGTCGGTCGCCGCGCTGGCGGCGCCGGGCAGCCAGCTGCCTGCGAGTGCGGCTGCGGCGGCGGCCGCCGCCAGCAGCCGCTTGCCGGAGGCAGCCTTGACCGGGAGGGAGGGGGAGAGGGGTGCCGCAAAGAGGGAAACTGCCGTCATGTGTGCTCCTGTTTTTTCTTGTGCGCGGCACGCGCGGGCGTGCCGACGGGCGAGCTTACGGCAGTTTGGCGACCGCTGCCAGCAACGCGCGAACGGCGGCCCGGCAGGCAATGGGCGGTGGGTGGCGCCGCGCAGGAAACGGCGTCCGGTGCACATGCCTCTTTTCGAATACAATGGCTCGCGTCTTGTCCGCCCCGTCTCCAGCGGCGCGCGGCGTGTCCATCCAGCTTGCCCTCGTGTCCGCATCCCCACTTTCCCGTTTCACGTCGTCCGCCCAGCCGGCATCGCAGCGCACCGGCCTTGCCGTGGCTGCCATCGGCGCCGTCCTTTTTTCCGGCAAGGCCATCGTCGCCAAGCTGATGTACCGCTACGACATCGACGCGGTCATGGTGATCACCCTGCGCATGCTGTTCGCCGTGCCGCTGTTCATGGCGATCGGCTGGTGGCAGTCGCGTCGCCTGCCGCCGTTGTCCTGGGCCGACCGCGGCCGCATCGTGTTCCTCGGCATCATCGGCTACTACCTGTCGAGCTTCCTCGATTTCCTCGGCCTGCAATACATCACCGCCGGGCTGGAGCGGCTGATCCTGTTCCTGACGCCGTCCTTCGTGCTGCTGGCCAGCGCCGTGCTGTTCAAGCGCAGCATCAGCCGCAGGCAATGGCTGTCGTTGCTGTTCGCGTATATAGGCATCGTGCTGGTTTTCGCGCATGATCTCGACGTGAGCGGCAGCCGCGTCTGGCTCGGCGCGGCGCTGGTGCTGGGCAGCGCGCTGACCTACGGGGTCTACCTGATCCTGTCGGGCGAGCTGGTGCAGCGCATCGGCTCGCTGCGGCTGGTGGCATACGCGATGTGCGTCTCCACTGCCTGCTGCGTGGTGCAGTACCTGGTGCTGGGGCGCCCGCTGGCGGATCTGCTGCAGCCGGCACCGGTGTTGTGGCTGTCGGCGGTCAATTCGGTGTTCTGCACGGTGATGCCGGTGTCGCTCACGATGATCGCGGTGGCGCGCATCGGCGCGCCGATGGCCTCGCAGGCGGGCATGCTCGGCCCGGTGTCGACGCTGTTCCTCGGCTTCTGGCTGCTGGGCGAGCCGATCACGGGCGTGCAGCTGGCCGGCAGCGCGCTGGTCATGGGCGGGATATATTTACTGTCGGCGCGTCGGCAAGACCGGGCGCGGGCAGGCCGGAAGGGCATGGATAACAAGCAGGCGGATGGCCGCCTCGATGACACAAGGAGTCGATGAGATGGATCTAGGATTGCGCGGCAAGCATGCGCTGGTGTGCGGCGCCAGCAAGGGTCTCGGTTTCGCCTGCGCGGATGCGCTGGCCGCCGAAGGCGTGGACGTGGTGATCGTGGCGCGCGGCGCCGAGGCGCTGGAGAAGGCGGCGGCGGACCTGCGCGCGCGCCACGGCCGGCGCGTGGTGGCCGTGGCCACCGACATCACCACCCCGGAAGGCCGCAAGCTGGCGCTGGACGCCGCGGCCAAGCTCGGCGATCTCGATATCCTCGTCAACAACGCCGGCGGCCCGCCCCCCGGCAATTTCCGCGACTGGGACCGCGATGCGTGGCTGGCCGCGATCGACGCCAACATGCTGACCCCGATCGAGCTGATCAAGGCCACCGTCGACGGCATGATCGCGCGCAAATGGGGCCGCATCATCAATATCACCAGCGGCGCGGTGAAGGCGCCGATCGACGTGCTTGGCCTGTCCAACGGCGCGCGCTCGGGCCTTACCGGTTTCGTCGCCGGCCTGGCGCGCGAAGTCGCGCAGCATGGCGTGACGGTCAACAACCTGCTGCCGGGCCCGTTCAATACCGACCGCCTGTACAAGACGATGGAGGGCGGCGCCAAGAAGGCCGGCCTGTCGATCGAGGAAGTGTCGCAGCGCCGTGCCGCGCAGAACCCGAGCCGCCGCTTTGGCGAGCCGGCCGAGTTCGGCGCCACCTGCGCGTTCCTGTGCAGCCGCCAGGCCGCCTATATGACCGGCCAGAACGTGCTGCTCGACGGCGGTGCTTTCCCGGGCACGTTCTAGGCTGCCCGTTGCCGTTCCCCGCGCGCGGCCCCGCTGCCGTGCGCGGGCCCGTTTCCAGCCGGGCCGCGCCGGCCCGGCCTTTCGCTGACTGGCCAGGATGACGCAGATGACTTGCCCCCGCATTGCGCTGATCGCGCACGACCACAAGAAGGACGATATCGTCGCCTTTGCCCAGCGCCATCGCGATTTCCTTTCGCGCTGCGAGCTGTTGGCCACCGGCACCACCGGCGGGCGGCTTGCCGACGAAGCCGGCCTGACCGTGACGCGCATGCTGTCCGGCCCCTGGGGCGGCGACCTGCAGATCGGCTCGCAGCTGGCCGAAGGCCGCGTGGGCGTGGTGATCTTCCTGCGCGACCCGATGACGCCGCAGCCGCACGAACCCGATATCAATGCGCTGGTGCGTGCCTGCGACGTGCACAACGTGCCGTGCGCGACCAACGTGGCGACCGCGGAGCTGCTGATCGCGGAACTGCGCCGGCTCTATCCCGAATCCGGCACGCCGGCCTGACGTGACCCTGGCGCGCTGTCCGGCGCGCTTCAGGAATGCCTTCGACGGGCAGTACACAGCACGAGCACAAGGAGCGAAACATGAGCAAGGCCATCCGTATATTCGAGACCGGCGGCCCCGAAGTGATGCAGTGGGTCGATGTCGAGGTCGGCGAGCCCGGCGCCGGCGAGGTCCGCGTGCGGCAAGAGGCGGTGGGCCTGAACTACATCGACGTGTACTTCCGTACCGGGCTGTACAAGCAGGCGCTGCCTGGCGGCCTCGGCATGGAAGGCGCGGGCGTGGTGGAGGCGGTGGGCGCGGGCGTGTCCCACCTTGGCGTGGGCGACCGCGTGGCCTATGCGGGGCGGCCGACCGGCGCCTATGCGCAGGTGCGCGTGATGCCGGCCGATATCGTGGTGCGCCTGCCGGATGCGATCTCGTTCGAGCAGGGCGCGGCGATGATGCTGCAGGGCCTGACCGTGCAATACCTGGTGCGCGACAGCTACCGCGTGCAGGCCGGCGACACGGTGCTGCTGCACGCGGCCGCCGGCGGGGTCGGCCTGATCGCCAGCCAGTGGCTCAAGGCGCTCGGCGTGACGGTGATCGGCACCGCCGGCAGCGACGAGAAAGCGGCGCTGGCGCGCGCGCACGGCTGCGACCACACCATCGTCTACACGCGCGAATCCTTTGTCGACAGGGTCAAGGAGATCACCGGCGGCAAGGGCGTCGCCGCGGTCTACGACTCGGTGGGCAAGGATACCTTCAGCGGTTCGCTCGATTGCCTGAAGCCGCGCGGCACCATGGTGGTGTTCGGCAACGCCTCGGGTCCGGTACCGCCCTTCGATCTCTCCGTGCTGGGCAACAAGGGCTCGCTGCGCCTCACGCGGCCGACGCTGATGACCTACGTGGTCCACCGCGAACTGCTGGAGCCGATGGCGGCCGACCTGTTCGCGATGGTCACCAGCGGCAAGGTAAAGATCGAGGTCCGCCAGCGCTACGCACTGGCGGACGTGGCGCAGGCCCATCGGGACCTGGAGGGCCGCAAGACCACCGGCACCACCATCCTCCTGCCCTAGGCAGCAGGCTCAGCGCGCGCGTACGGTGCTGGCGCCGGCGCGCGCCTCGGCCTGCCTGAGCACGTGCGGCGGCAGGCGCTTGAGCATGAAATGCACCGCCAGCGGAATCAACACCACGTCGTCGACGATGCCGAGCCCGAGGATGAAATCGGGGATCAGGTCAATGGGCGAGACCGCGTAAAGCAGCAGCCCGAGAGTGGCCGGCCGCAGCCACGCCGGTGCATCGGGGTGGCGCAGGGCAAACCAGAGCAGGCGGCCGTCGCGCCGCAGCAGGGTCCATAGCGCTGACATTCGTTTCCACATGAGGGGCCTCCTTTACTCAGCGAGATTCATTAGCCACAATTCATTCGCCACAATTCATTGGCCACAATTCATTGGCCACAAAGCCGGGGCGGGTTTGTCTTGTTGCAGATAGCTTGGGGTGGTTGTCGGGGGTTCAAGTTCCCGGTGATGGGCTTGGTGCTGTTTGTGGTGTTGTGGTGGGGTGCTTGTTTGTGCTTTCAAAGTCAACGTCAACGTCAACGTCAACGTCAACGGCTTTCGCTCCCCCGGAGCGACCTACTTTCTTTTTTCCGAAAAGAAAGTAGGCAAAGAAAGCGGACTGCCTGGCCGGCAGGGGCAGAAACATTGGGGTTGCTGGTTGTCGGTGGTTTCGTCGTGGGGGCCGTGGTTTTGCTGGCATCCTGCCGTTACCGGTGCGCGCGGCCACTATCCTGTGGGTGGCGTCCGATTCGTGGTGGCGCTGCATGATGGCGGCGGCCCAGGTAGTTCAAGCTGCTGCCGCGACCGGGGCGGATGGGCACGTCCTAGGAGCGGCACTGGTTTCGTGGTGGGCGCGGCGGCCCCTATTTGAGCTCAGTGCCCAATGGCATCCGCTTAAGAGGTAACCCAGCGCGGACCTGTCAGAAATTTTGTGTTTAGGGCATAACATGCCGCCAAGGAGCATGTCATGCCACGCAAAACCAAGACGAGCCAGGCCGCCGACCGTGAGCTGCACACCATCCCCGAGGACTTGATCGCCCATTTCGTGAAGGGCCCGATGACTGCCGAGGCGGTCCAGGACGCTTCGATGGCGTTCAAGAAGGCCCTGATCGAACGAGCTTTGGGCGCTGAGCTAGGCCATCATCTGGGCTACTCGCCCGGCACCGAGCGTCCGGCCGGCACGGCCAACCAGCGCAACGGCAGGAGCGCCAAGACCGAGCTGACCGAAGACGGCCCGCGGCGCGTAGACATCCCACGCGACCGCGACAGCAGCTTCGATCCGATCCTGATTCCCAAGCACGAGCGGCGCTTCACCGGGTTCGATGACAAGATCATCGCCGTGTATGCCCGTGGCATGACCGTGCGCGAGATCCGCTGACACCCGCGCCCCGGTCCACCGCGCCCACCACGAAACCACGAGCGTGCTACGTCGTGGCCGCTTAAGCCGGTAACGGCAGATGGCCGGACAAGCAGTGTGTTCGGCATCATAGGTCTGACCCTGAAACTACCGCGACCGGGGCGGATGGGAACGGCATGGGAACGGCACTGGTTTCGTGCCCGGTGGCCCCCGCGCGGGATTACCCGCTGACACCCGCGCCCCGGTCCACCGCGCCCACCACGAAACCACGAAACCACGAGGGTGCTATGCCGTGGCCGCTTAAGCCGGTAACGGCAGATGGCCGGACAAGCAGTACGCCCGCCATCATAGGTCTGACCCCGAAACCACTGTCGCCAGCAAGATCGCGGCCGCCCGCCCCGGTAACGGCAGGATGCAAGCAGAACCAAAAACCCCACGACGAAACCAGCAACACCGGGAATCCCAATGTTTCTGCCCCTGCCGGCCAGGCAGCCCGCTTTCTTTGCCTACTTTCTTTTCGGGGAAAAGAAAGTAGGTCGCTCCGGGGGAGCGAAAGCCTTTGACGTTGATGTTGATGTTGACTTTGAAGCACAAGCGCCAGCCCACAAACCACAAACCACAAACAGCATCAAACGCAAAAAACCTCAGACATCGAAGCAAAAAAGCCAAACCGAATCCGCCCCCGCCCCCCACCGACAATCCAAAAAAAAGCGGCAGATGCCAAAAACCACATCCACCGCTTCTCACTACCTCCCTCCACCAACCATCAACCCGGAATCTTCCCCTCCACGCCTTCGACGTAGAACTTGATGCCGTGCAGGAAACCGTCGTCGGCGACCTGGTCCTTGGCCAGTTGATCCTTGCCGGTGTTGTCCTTGAGCGGACCCTTCCAGATCGGCGCCGAGCCGTCGGCGATGCCCTTCTTGCGCTCTTCCACCAGGGCCTTGACGTCATCCGGCACCACGGCGTTGAAGCCCTTCAGGTCGATCATGCCTTCCTTCACGCCCCACCACGTGGTGCTGTTCTTCCACTGGTTGGCCAGCACGTCGCCCACCACCTTGTTGTAGTAGACGCCCCAGGAGATCACCGAGGCAGCCAGGTGCGCCTTCTCGCCGAACTTGCTCATGTCGCTGTCCCAGCCGAAGGCGTACACGCCCTTTTCCTGCGCGGTCTGCACCACGGCGGCGGAGTCGGTGTTCTGCATGAGCATGTCCACGCCCTGGCCGATCAGGGTGGTGGCGGCTTCGCGCTCCTTGCCCGGATCGAACCACTTGTTCACCCACACGACCTTGACCGTGGCCTTGGGATTGACGCTGCGCGCGCCGAGGGTGAACGAGTCGATGTTGCGGATCACCTCGGGGATGGGCACCGATGCCACCACGCCCATCTTGCCGGTCTTGCTCATCTTGCCGGCGACCACGCCAGCCAGGTACGCGCCTTCATACGTGCGCACATCGTACTGCGCAAGGTTGTCCGCGGTCTTGAAGCCGGTAGCGTGCTCGAACTTCACGTCCGGGAATTCCTTGGCCACCTTGAGCATCGACTCCATGTAGCCGAAGGTGGTGCCGAAGATCAGCTTGTTGCCCTGCGCGGCCAGGTCGCGGAACACGCGTTCGGCGTCCGCGGCCGATTCCGGCACGTTCTCGACGAACGAGGTCTTCACCTTGTCGCCGTACTTTTCTTCCACCGCCTTGCGGCCGGCGTCGTGCGCATAGGTCCAGCCGGCATCACCCACGGGCCCGATGTAGACGAAGGCGACCTTGAGCGGCTCGGCCTTCTGCTCGGCGGCGGGGGCCGAAGCGGGCGCGGCGCTTTCCGCCGGCTTTTCGGCTTCCTTCTTGCCGCAGCCAGCCAGGGCCAGCACGGCGGTGGCAGCGAGGGCCGCCAGGGTTTTCCTGCGCGTGACGATCATGATTTCTCCTTGAAATGACCTTGCTACTGATTTTTTTGATTGAGGGTGCAACTATGGCTCTGAATCGCTAAACGAGGCCGGATGCGGCAGGGCCGCGCGTGGATGGCGCCGCGGGGGCGCGATCCACGCGAACAGGACGCGGCTGGCCGGGTCAGGCGACACCCGGGCGGAACGGCTTGCCCAGCGACGCCGGCATGTTCAGGCGGATCCACGCCGGGTTGCGCGAGATCAGTGCCAGCACCACGATGGTGGCGGCGTAGGGCAGCATCGACAGGATCTGCGATGGCACCGCCACGCCGATGCCCTGCAGGTAGAACTGCAGGATGGTGACGCCGCCGAACAGCCACGCGCCGGCCAGCACCCGGCCCGGGCGCCAGGTGGCGAAGGTGGTCAGCGCCAGCGCGATCCAGCCGCGTCCGGCCACCAGGTTCTCCACCCACATCGGCGTGTACACCAGCGACAGGTAGGCGCCGGCCAGCCCGCAGCAGGCGCCGCCGAACAGCAGCGCGCCGAAGCGGATCATGCGCACCGGGTAGCCCAGCGCGTGCGCCGACTCCGGCGATTCGCCGATCGCGCGCAGGGTCAGCCCGGCGCGCGTGCGGAACAGGAACCACGCGATGGCCGCGCACAGCAGCAGGCTGAAATACACCATCCAGTGATGCTGGAAGAAGGCCGGGCCGAAGAACGGGATATCGGCCAGGCCGGGGATCGACCTGGCCTGCGAAGGCATGGCGTAGCCGACGAAGCGCTGGCCCATGAAGGCCGACAGGCCGGTGCCGAAGATCGACAGCGCCAGGCCGGTGGCCACCTGGTTGGTGGCCAGCACCAGCGCCAGCCACGAGAACAGTGTGGCCATGGCCATGCCGGCCAGTGCGCCGGCGGCGAAGCCGATCATCGGCGACTGGGTCTGGTAGCCGGCCATGAAGCCGACCGCGGCGGCGACCAGCATCATGCCTTCGGCGCCGAGGTTGAGCACACCCGAGCGCTCGTTGATGAGCAGGCCAAGCGCGGCCAGCAGCAGCGGCGTGCCGGCGTTGATCGCGGTGGCGATGAGAGGGGCGAATTGTTCCATGTGTCGGGGGCTCTCGCTCAGGCGGCCTTGGCGCGCCAGCGCAGGCGGTTGTCGATCAGCGTGTCGCTGGCCAGCAGGAAGAACAGCAGCATGCCCTGGAACACCGAGCCGATGGCCGAGGGCAGGCCCAGGCGCGACTGCGCCATTTCGCCGCCGATGTAGAACAGCGACATGACGATGCCGCCGAACACGGTGCCCACCGGATGCAGGCGGCCGACGAAGGCCACGATGATCGCGGTGAAGCCATAGCCGGGCGAGATCGACGGCAGCAACTGGCCGATCGGGCCGGTCACCTCGAAGGCACCCGCCAGGCCGGCGGTGCCGCCCGAGATCATCAGCGCGCTCCACAGCGAGCGGCGCGCCGAGAAGCCGGCATAGCGCGCGGCCGCCGGCGCGGTGCCGCCGACCTGCAGGCGGTAGCCGGCGAAGCTGCGGAAGACGAAGACCGTCATCAGCACCACCAGCACCAGCATCACCGCGAAGCCCGCGTGCAGGCGCGAGCCCGACAGCAGGTTGGGCAGCAGGAACTCGGACGAGAACACCTTGGACTGCGGGAAGTTCATGCCGTTGGGATCCTTGAGCGGACCATTGACCACGTACAGCATCAGCTGCTGCGCGATATAGGTCAGCATCAGCGACACCAGGATCTCGTTGGCGTTGAACTTGTCCTTGAGCGCGGCCGTGAGCGAGGCCCAGAACATGCCGCCGGCCACGCCGGCCAGCGATGCCAGCACCAGCACCACGGTGCCGTTGACGCCATTGCCGGGCACGTCGAAATACAGCACGGTGGCGCCGGCGAAGATGCCGCCCAGGATCAGCTGGCCGTCGGCGCCGATATTCCAGATATTGGCGCGGTAGCACACCGACAGGCCAAGCGCGCACAGCACCAGGGGCACGGTCTTGAGCAGCACCTCGCCGATGGCGCGGCGGTCCTTGAGCGGATCGACCAGGAAGACCTTGAGCGCGGCCATCGGGTCCTTGCCGAGCAGCAGGAACAGCAGGGCGCCGAACATCAGCGTCAGGGCCAGCGCGATCAGCGGCGAAGCATAGGCCATGCGGCGCGAGGGCAGCCCGCGCGGCGCCAGCGATACGGGCGAGCGGAGCAGGAAATCAGCCATGGAGCACGGCCTCCTGTTGTTCGCGCTGCCCGCCCGGGCCACCTTCCCACAAGCCGCTCATCCACAGGCCGACCTGTTCGCGCGTGGCGTCCTGGGTCGGGATCGACGGCGACAGCCGGCCCTTGGCGATCACATGCAGGCGGTCGCAGATGGCGAACAGCTCGTCGAGCTCCTCGGACACCACCAGCAGCGCGCAGCCGGTGGCCTTGAGGGCCAGCAGCTCGTTATGGATCTGCGCCGCGGCGCCCACGTCCACGCCCCAGGTAGGCTGGGCCACGATCAGCACCTTGGGGCCGCTTTCGATCTCGCGGCCGACGATGAATTTCTGCAGGTTGCCACCCGACAGGCTCTTGGCCAGCGCCTCCGGCCCGCTCGCCTTGACGCGGAAGCGGCCAATCACGGCGTGGGCCAGCCCGGCCGCCGCCTTCGGCGAAATCATGCCGCGCCGCACGTACGGCGCGGACTGGTGCGACAGCAGTGTGTTGGCGGCCAGGCTCATGCCCGGCACGGCGCCGCGGCCCAGGCGCTCCTCCGGCACGAAGGCCAGGCCGGCGCGGCGGCGCGCGCGCGCGTCGAGGCGGCCGACCGGCTTGTCGTCGAGCAGCACGGCGCCGCGCTCGGCACGCACGTCCTCGCCCGACAGCGCCGCCAGCAGTTCCTGCTGGCCGTTGCCGGACACGCCCGCGATGCCGACGATCTCGCCGGCGCGCAGGTCCATCGAAATGCCCGACAGCTCGGTGGCGAAGGCATGCGCGCGCGGCAGCGAGAGCGCGCGCACCGCCAGCCGGCAGGCGCCGGGCTCGGTCTGCACGCGCGCCTCGCGCGGCGGCTCGCCGCCGATCATCAGGCGCGACAACGAGGCAGCGCTCTCCTGGCGCGGATCGCACACGCCGGTGACGCGGCCCATGCGCATCACGGTGGCGCTATGGCAGAGCTCGCGGATCTCGTCGAGCTTGTGGCTGATATAGAGAATGCTGGTGCCTTCCGCGGCGAGCTGGCGCAGCGTGACGAAGAGCGTCTGCACGGCCTGCGGCGTGAGCACCGAAGTGGGCTCGTCCAGGATCAGCAACTGTGGCCTGGCCAGCAGCGCGCGCACGATTTCGACGCGCTGGCGCTCGCCCACCGACAGCGTGTGCACGTGGCGGTTGGGCTCGAGCGGCAGGCCGTAGCGCTGCGCGGTTTCGCGGATGCGCTCGGCCAGCTGCTTCATGCTGGCGCTGTCCCTATTCTTGCCCTTGCCGCGCGGCAGTCCCAGCGCGATGTTCTCGGTGACGGTCAGCGTGTCGAACAGCGAGAAATGCTGGAACACCATGGCGATGCCCAGGTTGCGGGCGTCGTGCGGATTGTGGATGGCGGCCGGCGCACCGTTGAAGTGCATCTCGCCGGCGTCGGGCTTGACCGCGCCGAAGATGATCTTCATCAGGGTGGACTTGCCGGCGCCGTTCTCGCCGAGGACGGCGTGGATCTCGCCGGGGGCGACGACGAGCGAGACATCGTCATTGGCGGTCACGCCGGGGTAGCGCTTGCTGATATGGGCAAGCGCCAGCCTTGGGGGTGTGCTAAGGGTCACTGAGGCGGCTCGAGTGGTTATGGCAGCAACGTGGATCAACGTCCGTGTCAGGCAGCACCTCCTGCCGTGCGAGGGGCAGGATCGCCGCGACGCATTGCAGCATCCATCACGGAATGGTGATGCCGTTCATTAAGCGTGGATTATATAAGTGCGCGGGGGCCGGGCGGCCCGTCCAGGACAGTTTTGTCGGCCCCGCAACGGTTGCAGGAAGATTGCAAGTCGCATGCCGGGACGTGACGGGTGCGTCGCGGCGCGGGCCGGGAGGAGGGGCTGTCCGGCAGCGCGCGAGGCAGGGCGGGAAGCGGCAAAAAAAAGCGCCGGGGCAGGACGCTCCCGGCGCTGTGCGGCGCCGGGAAGCGCGCGATGCGTTCCCGGCCCGGTGCGGATCGGCGCAGTCCTGCCGGTCAGGCGCCGTTGTTCGCCGCGACCTGGCTGAAGCGGCCTTCGCGGAAATCCGCCAGCGTCTGGTAGATCTGCTCCTGGGTGTTCATCACGAACGGCCCATATTGCACGATCGGCTCACCCAGCGGCCGGCCCGCGATCAGCAGGAAGCGCGAATCGGTCGCCGCGGTCACGCTCACGCCGTCGGCGCCCGCGGCGTTGTCCAGCACGCCCATGCGCTGCGCTTCGAGCACCGCCGCGCTGTCGCCGGTGCCTACCGAGATTTCGCCCCGGTAGGTGTACAGGAAGGCGTTGTGGCCTGGCGGCAGCAGCTGCGAGAAATGCTGTCCGGCGGGCAGCGTCACGTCGAGGTACAGCGGCTCCGTGACCGGGCGCGTCACCGCGCCGGCCATGCCGTGCGAAGCGCCTGCCAGCACGCGCACGGTGGCGCCGTTCGGCAGCGCGACCGTGGGCACGGCGGCGGCGGGCAGGTCGCGGTACCAGGGCGCGGTCATCTTGTCTGCGGCCGGCAGGTTCAGCCACAGCTGGAAGCCTTCCATGCGGCCGTCCTCCTGCTCGGGCATCTCCGAATGCACCACGCCGGCGCCGGCCACCATCCACTGCGCGCCGCCGTTTTCCAGCAGGCCTTCGTTGCCGGCGCTGTCGCGATGGCGCATGCGGCCGGCCAGCATATAGGTAATGGTCTCGAAGCCGCGGTGCGGGTGGTCGGGGAAGCCGCCGATATAGTCGTCGCGGCTGTCGGTGCCGAAGGCATCCAGCATCAGGAACGGGTCCAGGCGGCGCTGCAGGTTCTGCGTCAGTACGCGGGTCAGCTTGACGCCGGCGCCATCCGAGGTGGCGATGCCGCGCACCACGCGGTCGACCGCGCGCGAGCGCTGCACGGTTTCCTCGGCGGTGGCCGCGACGGCGGTAGCGGTAGTGCGTTGTTCCATGTTCGATCTCCTGTTGGCTGGGGCGGCGGCAATGGCGCGCCGCCCGTTGGCTACCCTCCCAATTTAAGGGTTTGGGCCAAAAGCGGTAGAGGGCGGCAGGGCAACAGATTGTTCTGCCGGTGGCACGGTGACCGCCACGTTATAGCTGGTTTTTGCAACAGCGCCCGCGTCCGCGACGATGCCGGACAAACGTCGGCAAATGCGCCCACAAGCGGGCCGGAAAGCGGGAAGATGACAAGATCGGCGTAAATGCGTATAATAGCGCTCTCGTTGTCATCCGATGCTGCGTGATCCCGCGCAAGATGCAAGGCCCGGCAGGTTTGCCTGGCCCTTGTTTGTGTCTTGTCCGTTACCTGCGCTGCGTTGGCCGATTGATCCGGCGGCGCGTCGGAAATCATCAACTCTGCGCTGCCACTGGCCTCCCGTACCGCATCTTCGCGGCGGGTTGCGCCGCTCCAGGGACCCCCGGCATTCGCACGCCCGGCGTCCCGTCAAATGGGTTTCCCCGCCTTCGCGTGGAACCCGGCGCCCGTCCACCGGCTCATCTGCCGGTCATGGCGGGCAAGGCAATCTAGTCAGGCCCGGCGGCCCCCAATTGCACCGCCCGAGGCCGTTTTCGTCCGCCAGTCCGGATGTGGTGCTTCCTGCCCACGTGCGGCGCGCGGAAAAGAGGGGAATATGTCCAAGCAATCCGTACAGGCGCTCGCCTGGGGATGTCTCGCGCTCGCCGCGCTGGCCGGCCTGGCCACGTGGATCGGCGTCGATGTCATCCGGCAATACCAGGACCGCCTCTGGTACGACGTGGCGGACCACCTGCGCCTGGTGGCGTGGTCCATGGCGCTGGCGCTGGCCACCGGCGTGCCGGCCGGCATCGGCCTGAGCCGGCCCTGCATGCGCCGCTGGGCCGAGCGCCTGATGCAGGTCTTCAATATCGGCAACACCGTGCCTTCGCTGGCGGTGCTGGCGCTGGCACTGGCCGTGCTCGGCATCGGCGAGCGGCCGGCCATCCTGGCGCTGTGGCTGGCCTCGCTGCTGCCGATCGTGCGCAATACCTGCGAGGGCCTGCTCGGCGTCTCGCCGGCCCTGACCGAAGCCGCGCGCGGCCTGGGCATGACACCGCGCCAGCGCCTGTTGCGCGTCGAACTGCCCAATGCGCTGCCGGTGATCCTGGCGGGCGTGCGCATCAGCCTGGTGATCAACGTCGGCACGGTGCCGCTGTCGTTCCTGATCGGCGCCAACAGCCTGGGCGAGCTGATCTTCCCTGGCATCTACCTGAACAACCAGCCCCTGCTGCTGCTGGGCGCCGCGGCTACCGCGCTGCTCGCCCTGGCGCTCGACGGCCTGTTCGCCGCCGCCGGCTACTGCTACCTGCGCAGCCGCGGCCTGGCGCGCTGAAGGCCGCCGCACATGAAGGAGAACCCGATGCATTCCATCACCAGCGCGCTCGCGCGCGCAGGCCGCCTGCTGGCCGGCCTTGCCGCCGCCGCGGCCCTGGCCGCAGTGGCCGCGCCCGCCGCCGCGGATCCCGTGCGCGTGGGCGGCAAGAACTTTACCGAGCAGTTGATCCTGTCGTCGATGACGGCGCAGTACCTCAGGGCCAAGGGCCTGGCCACCGAGCTGACTTCCGGCCTGGGCAGCACGCTGATGCGCCAGGCCATGGAAAGCGACCAGCTCGACGTGGTGTGGGACTACACCGGCACCGCGCTGATCGTCTTCAACAAGGTCGAGGAGAAGCTCGACGCGCAGGCGAGCTACGAACGCGTCAAGACACTCGACGCCGCGCGCGGCCTGGTATGGCTCGATGCCTCCGGCATCAACAACACCTACGCGCTGGCGATGCCGCGCAAGCGCGCCGACGCCGCCGGCGTGACCACGCTGTCGGCCTTCGCCGAAAAAATGCGCGCGGCCGGCGAGGGCACGGCGCATCCGTTCGCCGTCGACATGGAGTTCGCGGCGCGCCCGGATGGCCTGGAGCCGCTCAAGGCGCGCTACAAGCTGCCGTTCTCGCGCCGCGACGTGATTCAGCTCGATCCCGGCCTGGTCTACACCGCGCTGAAGAACGACCAGGTCGAACTGGGCCTGGTCTACACCACCGACGGCCGCGTCAAGGGCTTCGACCTCGTGCTGCTGGAAGACGACCAGCATTTCTTCCCCGCGTACAACGCCGCGCCGGTGGTGCGCAAGGCTGCGCTGGAGCGGCACCCGGAACTGGCCGGACTGCTCAATGCGCTCTCGGCCACGCTCGACAACGAGGCCATGACCGAGATGAACTACAAGGTCGATATCGGCCAGCAGCCGGTCGACAAGGTGGCGCAGGAATTCCTGCGCGGCCACGGCCTGATCTGAAGGAGGCCGCATGGACCTGATGACTTACCTGCAGCACAGCTGGCCCACGTTGCTCAAGCTGACCGGCCAGCACCTGGCGCTGGTGGGCTCCGCGGTGGGGCTGGCGATCCTGGCGGGCGTGCCGCTGGGCATCCTGTGCGCGCGCTTTCGCTTCCTCGCCACACCGCTGCTCACGCTGGCCACCATCGTGCTGACCTTGCCCTCGATCGCGCTGTTCGGCCTGATGATCCCGGTGTTCGCGCGCTTCGGCCACGCGCTGGGCTATGTGCCGGCGGTGACCGCGGTGTTCCTGTATTCGCTGCTGCCGATCATGCGCAATACCTGCGTGGCGCTCGACAGCGTGGACGACGGCATCCAGGAAGCCGGCCGCGGCATCGGCATGACCACCTGGCAGCGCATGCGGCTGGTGGACCTGCCGCTGGCCGTGCCCGTGATCCTCGGCGGCGTGCGCACCGCCGTGGTGATGAATATCGGCGTGGCCACCATCGCCGCCATCATCGGCGCGGGAGGCCTCGGGGTGCTGATCCTGCAAGCGATCAGCCAGAGCAACATGAGCAAGCTGGCGGTGGGTGCCGTGCTGGTCAGCGTGCTCGCCATCGTCGCCGATGCCTGCCTGCAGTGGCTGCAGCGGGCGCTGACACCGAAAGGAATCCGCTGACATGATTGAACTCGACCAACTCACCAAGACCTTCCGCCAGAAGGACGGCGCCGAAGTGCACGCCGTCGATGCCGTTTCCATGACGGTGCCCAAGGGCGAGATCTGCGTCTTCCTCGGGCCTTCGGGCTGCGGCAAGACCACCACGCTGAAGATGATCAACCGCCTGGTCCAGCCCAGCGCCGGCCGCGTGCTGATCGATGGCGAGGACACCACCCGCGTGGACGAGGTGACGCTGCGCCGCAAGATCGGCTACGTGATCCAGCAGATCGGCCTGTTCCCCAACATGACCATCGAAGAGAACATCATGGTCGTGCCGCGCCTGCTGGGGTGGGACAAGAAGCGCAGCCGCGAGCGCGCGCGCGAGCTGATGTCGATGGTGCAGCTCGATCCGGACAAGATGCTGTCGCGCTACCCGCGCGAGCTGTCGGGCGGGCAGCAGCAGCGCATCGGCGTGATCCGCGCGCTGGCCGCGGACGCGCCGGTGCTGCTGATGGACGAGCCGTTCGGCGCGGTCGATCCGATCAACCGCGAGAGCATCCAGAACGAGTTCTTCCAGATGCAGCGCCAGCTCGGCAAGACCGTGATCATGGTCTCGCACGATATCGACGAAGCCATCAAGCTGGGCGACCGCGTGGCCGTGTTCCGCCGCGGCAAGCTGGTGCAGTTCGATCATCCCGACGCCTTGCTGGCGCATCCGGCGGACGATTTCGTGCAGGCCTTCGTCGGCCATGACAACACGCTCAAGCGCCTGCTGCTGGTGCGCGCCGGCGACGCGGCAACCATGGCGCAGAGCTGCACCCCGGACATGCCGCTGGCGCAGGCCTTCGGCATCATGGATGAAGCCGATGTGCGCCAGTTGCCGGTGGTGGACGCCGCGCAGCGCGCGCTGGGCTACGTCACGCGCCGCGATGCGCGGGGCGGGCAGGGCGCGTGCGCCGATGCGATGCGTCCCTTCAAGGCCACCGGGGCCTTCGACGAGCACCTGCGCATCGTCCTGTCGCGCATGTACCAGCACAACACCAGCTGGCTGCCGGTGCTCGATGCCGGGGGCGTGTATCTCGGCGAGGTGACGCAGGAATCGATCGCGGACTATCTCAGTTCAGGGCGCTCGCGCGGCAACGCGCCGGTGATCCGGGCGCCGCAGGCGCCGGCGCCCGTCGAGCGTGCCGCCGCCTGAGCCGGCCAAAGGTTGACGCCCCGCCGCACGTAGTCGTGGCTGTTCAGGTTGCAGCGAGGGACGCCCGGTGAACCGCATCGGGCGTCTTGCATTCCGGGGGCCGGTGCGGCCTGGTCGCAGGCCGTCTCCGCGGCTCAGAGATGGACGTGCGGCCACCGCGCCGCGTCACCGAAGAGGTTGAAGCATGCCTCGCAAGGCAGCATGAAGGCCTCGCGCGTGGAGACGAAGGAGATGTCCAGCCGGTGCGGCGTGGCAAGCTGGGAGCAGGTGTACCACCGGCAGGCGAAGCCCAGGAGCGTTGCATCCAGGTTCTCGGCCACCAGCAGCGCCTTTGGCTCCGCGCAGGGCCACGTCGCTATGTCGGGCGGCGGCATGTGGTACACGAACTGGAAAGCCAGCTGGTCGGCCGGCACGAGCGGCATGTTCAATGCCGCGACGAGCGGGGCTGGCTTCAGGACGGCCTGGATCTTGTCGAAGTTCGGCTTGGACAGCCGGCCACCGGAGAAGGCGACAACGAAGGCGTACTGGATCTTCGGGGTCTGCATGTGCATCACGGCCATGGCGATGTGACCGAGCTCGTCCGCGATGTCGGCCTTGCCGTCGATCAGATCCAATGGCGCCACGAGCTGCATGACGGCGTCTATGACCTTGATGGTCTCCGGCGTGGGGACCGGGTATCGGCCCAGCGATGCCTTGTTCTCGTCGTACTTCCGGATGATCGATTCGATCTGTGTCTGATTGAACGGCATGAGCCACCTCTTCGTTGGGCGAAACGTTCCCCGTCCGGCATGCGCGAAGCGAGCGCCGGTCTCCGGTGGATCTCCGGCCGGACGGCGCCGCCAGGGACTCGCCCCGATAGCGCCATCCACGCCGGCCGGCTGCTATCTCAGCATGACCGGGCGTCCCGCCAGCCTTGCGTAGTTATCGATGGCATCGTGAACGGGCGCCCGCTTGTAGCCGTCCTTCAGCAGCCTGACGTATTGCTCCAGGGTCGGGTTCTTCACGATCTCTTCCACGGATTCCAGCTTCAGGCTCTTGGCAACGAAATAAATGAGTTCCTGCGCCTTGAGTTCCTCCGCATCCACGAAGGACTTGGTTGCCGTAAAGCAAAATGCATTCTTGACTTCGGCAATCAGTCCATCGCCCGAGAAGTTATAGCGCCACGCCATCACATCGACACGGATCAGTGCGCCGCGCTCCAGGGCGATATACCAATTCTTGGTGGACGATTCACCGATCGATGTGCTTCCAAGAATGGCGTTGAAGGCGAACTTGATCAGCGTGGAGAACCCGTCCTTCACGTTTTTCTCGCCGCCCGAGAAAAAGGAATCGACGACTGAAGAAATTTCGTCGGCGGCCTTGTCAGTGACGCTGACCCGATATTGCTCGATATGCTCGAACATCTTGTACGGAACGATCTCCTCCCGGAATGCGTCCGGATTGCGCATCTTTTGTATCAGCTCGGAGCGGTATTTATCGAGCTCCCCCATTGCCGCCTTCTTCAAGATCTCGAGTTGCTCGCGCGCCTTCGTGTCATCCGGCTTCAACGCGTTTCGGATGGTATCCAGAACAGCCATTTTTGCTCCTCCTGTTATTCGCGGGCAGCATCGATCCATGGAAATTTAATTCCATCGATACCGGCAATGTTTTTTCATGAATGACGCAAGACAAGGCTTTCTTCGTTCGCTTCGCCTTACGGTGATTTCGATGTGAAAAATTTCAATACCTCTCGCGAGGCAGAGGTAATTTATGCGATGAAGGAAGTAGTGCAAGGCGATCGTATTCACTTGAGATGTGCGAGGCGTGCATGTCGTCAACTCGCCCCGTGCGTCGGTCGGGCCTGATACGTCGCCTTGCGAGGGGATCGATCCGGTCCGGGGGCGCTGGATCACGTCGACCGGCACCTTGGCACAGTGGGTTCGCCGTGCAGGTCGCACCTGGCACGCCGCTTGCCGCGCCGACGATGCACAGCCTTGTTGCCGGCCGGCCGCTACGACCGCGCGATGGCGTTGTGCCCTGCTCGCCTCCCCGGTGGCCGATGACGTGTTGTTCCCGGCTCAGGCCCCGCAGATCCGGCTTGCTCTCTGCGCAAGCCGTTGCGCGCTTGAAAAAATTGAGATCACGTACTTACAAGAGTTAATTCCAATTCTCCGGCGGCTCTGCAAGCATAGGCATGGCGACTGCGCAATTCGTATTGCTCCAGGCGGGCCTTCACAACTCTGGGAGATCACCATGGTACGAATACTGGCGTCGAGCCTGCTGGCGATGTCGCTCGGGGCATGCAGCACGCTCGCCCCGACACCATCGGCTCCACCGGCTGCCCCGGCATCCGCGGCCGCGCCGGCTGCCCCGGCTCCGCCGGCAGGTACGGCCCAGCCTGATGCCAAGGCAGTCAATCCGGCAGCCATCCAGGCGCTCAAGGACATGGGCACCTATCTCCAGTCGCTCAAGCGCTTCGAGGTATCGATCGAGC
This sequence comes from Cupriavidus sp. 05T41, assembly GCF_056396525.1. Lineage (NCBI taxonomy): Bacteria > Pseudomonadati > Pseudomonadota > Betaproteobacteria > Burkholderiales > Burkholderiaceae > Cupriavidus > Cupriavidus sp. 05T41. Next base: position 50,938 of record NZ_JBFTLQ010000031.1, on the reverse strand, counting down.
TGACCGGCGAGCGGGTGCTGGCCGACGGCCAGAAGCTCCAGCACACGGCGACGGCAGACCTCGAAGTGGATCGTCCGAACAAGCTGCGCACCCGCATGCATAGCGCCCGTTCCCAACGCGACCTCATCTACGACGGCAAGACGGTGACACTCTATACACCGGCGCAGAAATCCTATTCAAAGGCGGAATTCGCCGACAACCTCGCCGGGCTGGTGCGCCGCCTGAAGGAACGATTCGGCATCGAACTACCGATCGCGGACCTGTTCCTGTGGGGCACCCCCGCCGCGCCGCTCGACAATATGGAGTCGGCGATGAATGCCGGCCAGGACTTTGTCGACGGCGAGCTCTGTGATCATTACGCCTTCCGCCAGGGCGCGATCGACTGGCAGATCTGGATTGCCAACGGGACCAAGCCTCTGCCGCGCAAGCTGGTGATCACCAATCGCGCCGACGACGCGCGTCCGCAATCGGTCACCCTGCTCGATTGGAGGCTGAATCCAAAGTTCAAGGAGTCGACCTTCACCTTCACGCCGCCGAAGGGTGCCAGATTGGCCGAGTTCGTTCCCGTGAAGAACCAGTAAAGGAGAGCCGCCATGAGACAAGCATTCGGCAAGTTGTTCCTGGTGCTCCTGAGCGTTCTCGTTCTGGCGACCTATGGCTGGGCCCCTGTGGCTGAGGCGCGCGTGGGCGGCGGTGGCGGCGGTGGCGGCGGCGGCGCTCGTGGCGGCGGCGGCGCTGCAGCCGCCGCTGGAGGCGGGGGCAGGCAGATCGACAACAGGAGCGCGGACGCGCGTACCAACGATGTCCGCAGTACAAGCGTCAACAACGTCAACAACGTCAACAGGAACGTCAACGTCAACGCCAGCAAGAACGTCAACGTGAACGTCGAGGGCGGTGGTTGTTGCCACGGCGGCTGGGACAATGACTATCACCCGGTCGCGACGGCGGCCGCGGTCACGGCCACGGTTGCGGTGACTGCCGCAGTCGTGGGCTCCATGGTGCGCACCGTCCCGCCAGGGTGCGTGCCCGTCAACTACGGTGGCATGGTCTACCAGCAGTGCGGCAATACGTGGTACCAGCCGCAGGGTGGGCAGTACGTCGTGATCAGTCCACCTTACTGAGCATCCCGGGTGTTCGCATCCCGCCGGCCCAGGTGGCCGGCTGCTTCTTGGCCGGCGATCCGCTGCGGGACACGTAGATACTTAGCGTTGCTGTGCGTGCCACGCATCTGGCAGCAGCGTTGCCGAATTCGGGCGATGACGCGGCCGGCGCGTTTCAAGGCCTCGGCTGGAATGGCCAGTCCCGGTTCGCGTGACGTCTCCCGGTCTTGCCGAAAGAAAATGGGCCGGAAATTCCGGCCCATTTTCATGGCGGTGCGAGACGCGGCGCGCGCTTAGTCGCGGCCCAGCTGGCCGTCAGTGAGTCGCCATGCGCCCAGCGGATTGCCATCCTGCAGCGCCGGCGGCAGCAGCTCGACAGGCACGTTCTGGTAGCACACCGGACGCAGGAAGCGGTCGATGGCGGACGCGCCCACCGAGGTCGCGCGGGTGTCCGAGGTGGCCGGGAACGGACCGCCGTGCACCATCGCGTACGAGACTTCCACGCCGGTCGGATAGCCGTTGAACAGCACGCGGCCGACCTTGCGTTCGAGCACGGTCAGCAGGCTGGCGGCCTCGGCGCGGTCGCCGGCATCGGCTTGCACCGTGGCGGTGAGCTGGCCTTCCAGGCGGCGCGCCACGGCGAGCATTTCCTCGTGGTTGCGGCAGACCACCAGTACCGACGAGGGGCCGAAGACTTCGGCTTCCATGCGGTGGTCGCCAAGGAAGCGTTCCGCCGTGGTTTCGAACAGCGCGGGACGCGCCTGGTTGGGGCCGGTGGGCGCCAGGCCGCTGCCGATGCGGCGCAGCCCTTCGATATCGCTCAGTTGCGCCACGCCGTTGTCGTAGGCCTGGCAGATGCCGGGCGTCAGCATGGTGGCGGCAGCTTTTTCCGCCAGTGCCGCGACCGTGCCCTGGCGCAGCACGTCCAGCGCCGGGCTGTCCACTGCCAGCAGCAGGCCCGGGTTGGTGCAGAACTGCCCCACGCCCATCACCAGCGAATCCACCAGGTTGCGCGCGATCTCGGCCGCGCGTGCGTTCAGCGCCGCGGGCAGCAGGAACACCGGGTTGATGCTGCTCATCTCGGCGTAGACCGGGATCGGCTGCGGCCGGTTGTTCGCGGTCTGCACCAGGGCCAGGCCACCGCTGCGCGAGCCGGTAAAGCCGACCGCCTGGATCGACGGATTGGCCACCAGGGCGGTGCCCATGGTGAAGCCGGAGCCCACCAGCAGCGAGAACACGCCCTCCGGCAGGCCGGCATCGGCCACCGCCTTCTGGATCACGCGCCCGACCAGTTCGGAGGTGCCGAGGTGGCCCGAGTGTGCCTTGACGATGACCGGGCAGCCGGCCGCCAGCGCCGAGGCGGTGTCGCCGCCGGCCACCGAGAACGCCAGCGGGAAGTTGCTGGCGCCGAATACCGCGACCGGGCCCACGGCGATCTTCTGCAGGCGCAGGTCAGGCCGGGGCGGCGTGCGCTCGGGCAGGGCGGAGTCGAGCGTGGCCGATTGCCAGCGGCCGTCGCGCAGCACGCTCGCGAACAGGCGCAGCTGGTTGGCGGTGCGGGCACGTTCGCCCTGCAGGCGCGCGATCGGCAGCGCGCTTTCGGCATGGGCGCGCTCGATCAGCGTATCGCCCAGCGCTTCCAGGCCCGTGGCGATGGACTCCAGGAACCTGGCGCGGGCCTCGGGCGAGGTGTTGCGGTAGGTATCGAAGGCCGCTTCTGCCAGCGCGCAGGCGCGCTCGGCATCGGCCGCGTCGCCGCCGTGGAATTCCGGTGCGAGCGTTTCGCCCGTAGCCGGGTTGGTGGCATGGAGGATCTTCGCGGTGCCGCGTACGGCGCTGGCGCCGATCAGCATTTCGCCGGTGATGGTCATGAGGGTTCCTTCAACTGCGGTCAATTAAGGCGCCCGGGCAGCGGGCGGGTGACGGGCCGGGCACAGTCGCATTCGCTGCGCTTCGTTATAAGACATCCTACAACATCAGAGACCTTGCCTGCAAGCGGGAGAACCCGCGCCAGGCGGGTGCGGGGCGCGGATCAGCCGGCGTCGAGCGCGGCCGACGCCTTGCGCAGCCGTTCGCGGCTGTTGGTGAGGTGCATGCGCATCGCCGCCTTGGCGCCTTCGGGATCGCGCCGTTCGATGGCGTCGTAGATATTCTCGTGCTCGATGTTGACGCGCTCGAGATATTGCTCGCGCTCTTGCGCGCTCACGTGCAGGCGGCTGCGCGGGATCACCATGGTGCCCAGGTGGCCCATGATGTCGGTGAAATAGCGGTTGCCGGTTGCGCGCGCGATGGTCAGGTGGAATTCGAAGTCCGCGCCGACGGAGTCCTTGCCGTCGGTGGCGGTGCGCTTGAGCTCGTCCAGGGCCTGGCGCATGGTAGCCAGTTGCTCGTCGCTGCGGCGCGAGGCTGCCAGGCTGGCCGCCTCGGCTTCCAGGCTGACGCGGAATTCCAGCATGGCCAGCACGTCCATGGCGGTGACCATGGTGGCGGGATCGATGCGGAACGGCGAGGCGCTTTCGGCGGGGCGGGCCAGCACGAAGGTGCCGATGCCATGGCGCGTCTCGACCAGGCCGCTGGCCTGCAGTCGCGACAGCGCCTCGCGCACCACGGTGCGGCTGACGCCGAGCGCGCTCATGATCTCGGACTCGGTCGGGAGTTTGTCGCCCGGCTTGAGCGCGCCTTGCTGGATGCGTTCGCTCAGGCTGCTCACTGCCTCTTCGGCAAGCGTACGGCCGCGGCGCCGCAGCGGAGTGGAGGAAGCAAGCATGGGGTTTGACATGGTTGGCGGGGACTTGACCGGATCGCAATGCGCTCATTATACTTCGTCGTAAGTCATATGACGACCGATAACAGCCATCCGGCAACAAACATGCGCGGCCAGCCTTGCTGGGCGCACAATCTGCCGGAATCGCTAGCATGAGAAAGCCGGCACGATCCGGCACCGCCAAGCCCGAGACAACCCTAAGCGCAGCGTCGCCTGGTCGACCGCCGCGCTTTCCGCCGGAACCCGACATGACCCAAACGCCCAATCCCGCAAGCCACGATGCGTCGGCGACACGTTCGACGTCCGCGCCCGGCGGCACGCCGGTCGTCACCGAACTGAGCGTGGTCCCAGTGGCCGGCCACGACAGCATGCTGATGAACCTGTCCGGCGCGCATGGTCCGTTCTTCACCCGCAATATCGTCATCCTCAAGGACAGTGCCGGCAACATCGGCGTGGGCGAGGTGCCGGGCGGGGAAGCCATCCGCCAGACGCTGGAAGATGCGCGCGAACTGCTGGTGGGCCAGTCGATCGGCAACCACCAGGCGGTGCTCAACCGCGTGCGCAGCGCCTTCGCCAGCCGCGACGCCGGCGGCCGCGGTCTGCAGACCTTCGACCTGCGCATCACCATCCATGCGGTGACCGCGCTCGAAGCGGCGCTGCTCGACCTGCTCGGCAAGCACCTCGGCGTGCCCGTGGCCGCGCTGCTGGGCGAAGGGCAGCAGCGCGATGCGGTGGAGATGCTGGGCTACCTGTTCTACGTCGGCGACCGTAACCGCACCACGCTCGGCTACCGCGGCGAGCCCGATGCGGACAACGCATGGTTCCGCCTGCGCAATGAAGCGGCGATGGACGCCAAGGGCGTGGTCCGGCTGGCCGAAGCCGCGTTCGAGCGCTACGGCTTCAACGACTTCAAGCTCAAGGGTGGCGTGCTGCGCGGCGACGAAGAAATGGAAGCGATCCTCGCGCTGGCCGAGCGCTTCCCCAAGGCGCGCATCACGCTCGACCCCAACGGCGCGTGGTCGCTGGCCGAGGCGGTGCGGCTGTGCCGCGACAAGCATGGCGTGCTGGCCTATGCGGAAGACCCCTGCGGCGCCGAGGACGGCTATTCGGGCCGCGAGATCATGGCCGAGTTCCGCACCGCCACGGGCCTGCCCACCGCCACCAACATGATCGCCACCGACTGGCGCCAGATGGGCCATGCGGTGCGCCTGCAATCGGTGGACATTCCGCTGGCCGACCCGCATTTCTGGACCATGCAGGGTTCGGTGCGCGTGGCGCAGATGTGTGCCGAGTGGGGTCTCACGTGGGGCTCGCATTCCAACAACCATTTCGATATCTCGCTGGCCATGTTCACGCACGTGGCCGCCGCCGCGCCGGGCCGCGTCACCGCCATCGACACGCACTGGATCTGGCAGGACGGCGAGCGCCTGACCAAGGCGCCGCTCAAGATCGAGAATGGCAAGGTGGCCGTGCCCACGGCGCCGGGCCTGGGCGTGGAACTCGACGTGGAGCAGCTGGCGCTGGCGCACGAACGCTACAAGAGCATGGGGCTGGGCGCGCGCGACGACGCTGTCGCCATGCAGTTCCTGATCCCGGGCTGGAAGTTCAACAACAAGGCGCCGTGCATGGTCCGGTAGGGGTGCCGTCCTCCCGCCTGGAACGCCAACAATAAAAAAGCGGTATCAATCAGAAGTCGAAAGCTCGCGACATCAAGAAATCCAACAAGAAACCAGGAGACAACGATGACCAAGTTCCAGCAACCCGCCGCGCGGCGCAGGCTGTTCAAGCTTGCCGGGGCGCTGATCGCCGCCCTGGCGGCAGCCGGCAGCATGACCGCCGCCGCTGCGCAGACGTGGCCGACCAAAGCCGTATCGGTGGTGGTGCCGTTCCCGGCCGGCGGCTCCACCGACACCATTGCGCGCATGCTGGCGGTGCCGCTCAACGAGAAGCTCGGCCAGCCATTTGTGGTGGACAACCGCCCGGGCGCGACCGGTGCCATCGGCGCGACCATGGTCAAGCGCGCGCCCGCCGACGGTTACACGCTGATGGTGGCGTCGATCGGCGTGTACGCCGTGAACCCCTTCCTGCAGAAGAACCTGCCCTACGATCCGGCCAAGGATTTCGACCTGCTGACGGTGGCCGTGCGCGCGCCCAACGTGCTGGTGACCAAGCCTGATTTCCCGGCCAAGAACCTGCAGGAACTGGTTGCGTACATGAAGAAGAACCCGGGCAAGGTCGCCTTCGCCACCTCCGGCGCGGGTTCGTCGGACCACCTGACCGCGGCGCTGTTCTGGCAGAAATCCGGCACCGACGGACTGCACGTGCCGTACAAGGGCGGCGCGCCCGCGATCTCCGACCTGTTGGCGGGGCAGGTGGACGCCTCGTTCCAGAACGTCAACGCGGTGCTGCAGCATATCCGCAGCGGCAAGCTCAAGGCGCTGGCCGTGACCGGCGACAAGCGCTCGGCGGTGCTACCCAATGTGCCGACCATGGCAGAAGGCGGCGTGAAGGAAGTGGACGTCTACTCGTGGCAGGGCGTGGCCGCGCCGCGCGGGCTGCCCAAGGACGTCAAGGGCAAGCTGCACGCCGCGCTGGTCAGCGCGCTGGCCGAACCGCAGATGCGGCAGAAGCTGGCCGAAAGCGGTTTCGAGGTCGTCGCCAATACGCCCGAGCAGTTCGACCAGTTCGAGAAACAGGAACTGCAGCGCTGGAAGACCGTGATCGAAGCCGGGAAGATCACCAGCGAATAAATCCACGCCACGCCGATGGCGGGGCGCACCGGTTTCACGCTCCTTGGCCCTGCTTCACGGCAGGGCTTTTTTATTGGGCGGACGCGGGCGTTGCCTGTCGCGCAGGCTGGCAGCAAAGCCTGTTACGCTTGTTGGCATGCACCGCCCCAGGATCCGCCTCTGCAAGTCGCCGCCGTGTCTGCTGATCGAGACCCGCTGGCTGGTGCCGCGCCGCTTCGACGGATTCGCGCCCGGCCCGCTGATCTTGCTGCGGCCCGGCGCGAGCCATGCGCTGATCGAGCACGAGAAGGTCCATGTGCGCCAATTCTGGCGCTCCGGTGGCCTGATGGGCGTGCTCTACCTGCTCAGCCCGCGCTGGCGCCTGCGTTTCGAACTGGAGGCCTACCGCGAACAGCTCAGGCACTGCGAGCCATCCGCGGCGCGCCAGTTCGCCCGCATGCTGTCTCGTCACTACCGCCTGAAGATCTCCGAGGAGCAGGCGTACCGCCTGCTGACGATGCCGGCCGGAGAGTGACGTTCACCATGGCATGCGCATCAGTGATGGCCGCCGCCTCCGCCGCCTCCGCCGCCGCCATGGAAGCCGCCGTGGAAGCCACCACCGCCCCCATGGAACCCGCCGCCATGAAATCCGCCACGGAAGCCACCGCCGACGCGCATCCCGGGCGCACGGAAGAACGCGTGTGCGACATGGTGGGCATGATGGAAGCGATCGATGAAGATCACGCCGCCAAACGCCACGCCATATGGTGCCCAATACCACGGGTCATAGTAGGGCGCGGCGTAGGTAATCACGCCCGCGTCGCCGGTGTCGACCATCTGCCAGCTGCCATCGGGTTGCAGGCAGGCCAGGCCCTGGACTTGCTGCAGGACGCCGTTGATCACGGCCTGTCCCGACATCTCCTCGCAGGGTGGGCCTGATATGTCCTGGCCTGCCGCCGGCAGGCCAAAGCCGAGGGCGGCCAGTGCCGCCGCCGCGGCTGCGAAATGCTTGCCCATGGTTGTTCATCCCGAGCGAGAACTCCCGACGTCACGATACGGCCTACGGCGCTGGTTTTCCGGGGGAGGGGCGAGAGCGGTGAAAGCGGTCTGTGATCGCAGCGCCCCGTTCCGGCATGTCCGTATGGAATCCGGTCTTATCTGAAGGCACATCGGTTTGCCTGCGGGTCCCGTTTCCGTGTCCATCGCGGAACGGTCCTGCACACGATGTAAACGGATCAGGTGCCGGCTTTATTCCCCCGGAGCACGGGATTTATCGGCCACCGCTCAACGCCATTCCTCGGGGGCGCCGCCCAGGCTGCCGCACACGTCCAGTGCAATCTCCCGCAGGCGCGGCTCGGTGCTTTGTCCCGAAACGGCATAGCCCGCGCCGCCGGTGGCCCAGTAGAAGGTGCGCCTTTCATTCTCGCGCAACACGCTGACCGAGGGATGCGTGGAGGAGGCAGAGGCGATGTACAGGGTCAGCCGCTCTCCCGCCGGGTTCTCGTACATCAACTGCGCCGCGGGGCCGGTTGCGCCGGGCAGCAGCCGGCCACCCATCAGCTTGTAGCCGAAGTCGTCCAGCACCGGGATGGTCAGCGTGCGCGACAGCCGGCGCGACAGCCATGCCACGAGATGAGCCTGGTCGGATGCGGGCACCTCGACCGGGTGGCGTTGCTCGACGGCAAAGACCGCATAGGCCAGGTCGGCATGGCGGGCAAAGGCAGCGGGGTCGGCCGCGGCACCCGGCAAGCGGGCGGCGCCCGTGCCGAGCGCCAGGCCGACGACCAGGCACCCCAGCGCCGCTGCGCCACGCCACCACCAGTTCGGCCGCGCGCGCACCACCAGGTAGCGCGCATCGTGCTGCGGCGGAAACAGCGCCTTGAGCGCGGCGCACTGGCGCCGGTAGTCGGCCACCCGCGCGGTGGCCTGCTCGTCATGCGCCAGCCCGGCCAGGGCTTCGGCTTGTGCCCGTGGCGACAACTCACCGTCTACCAGGGCCGACAGACGTTCGAGGTCCGGCTCCGGCGGCGTGGCAGGATCGCGATCGTCGGTCATGACGTGCTCCTCACGGCTTTGAGTTGGGTGGGGCGCTGGCCGGCGCCATCCTGGAGAAGGGCGCGCAGGTGCTCGCGCGCGCGCGACAGTCTCGACATCACGGTACCCACGGGCACCTGCAGGATCGCGGCGGCCTCCCGGTAGCTCAGTTGCTCCAGCGCCACCAGCAACAGCACCTCGCGCTGGTCCGGAGGCAGCCGGTACAGCGCGCGCTGCACATCGCGCAACAGCAATCCCTCGATCTGCTGGTCCGGCGATTCCAGCCGCTCCCAGAGCGGGTCGCCGTCATCGACGGTGAACTCATGCCGCTTGCGCAACTGGTCGATATAGAGGTGGCGCAGCACGGTCAACAGCCAGGCGCGCGTATTCTTGTGGGCGCGCAGCGAGGCCCAGCCGAGTGCGCGCTCAACGGTGTCCTGCACGAGGTCGTCCGCCCAGGCGGCGTCGCCCGTCAGCGCGCGCGCATAGCGCCGCAGTTGCGGTAGCCAGGCCGCCAGATCTTGCTCCAGGCTCACCGCAGCCAGCCGGCCAGGCTGCCCGGTCGGCTGCCGCTGTAGCAAGGGGCGGGCGAGCCGCCGGTGAAATATGGCGCCGGCGCCATGGCGGCGGGCAGCACGGCCGGAATCAGGCGAAGCACTTCCAATTCGATCTCCTCGTGTCCTGCCCTGGATTGCCAGGCTGATGCATGAGGCAGGACTCCGGCGACCGGCCGCAGTGTCGATCGATCTCCTCGACATCGCGTCTGTCCTCACACCGGGTTCCGTTCGGCCTGCCCAATACGGTAAACGAGCCGCGACCGGGATTTATTCCCGCCGCTCGGGCAGGAGGCGCAGGGCGTTGATGCGGTCATCAAGCGATCACGCGATCGAGACGCGCAGGGCCGTTCAGTGTTCAAGCGCCGTGCACGGGCTTGCGGGCATCAAGGGGGGAAGGTCGGCACGCATGCCGCCGGGGGCGACCAGCGCTCGTGGCCGGCGCGCGTGCCGCTTGCCAAGGCGGGAGCGCAATGACGCAACCCGCAGGCCGCCGTGTGACAGGGAAACTGGCGGAAGCGGTGAGATTCGAACTCACGGATGGGTCACCCCATCGGCAGTTTTCAAGACTGCTGCCTTAAACCACTCGGCCACGCTTCCGGGAAGGAAAGAGCGCGCATTATAGCAAGGGAGCTGCGCCTGGTCGCGTGCTCTTGGGCAGGATTGCCTGATGTGGTCTTGTCGGTGTCTGTCGGACAGGGCGGAACCTTCGAAGTGGTGCCGGGCTCCTATGATGCGTGGGGGGGCGCATGGCGACAGGGCCGCGTTCCCCGGCTTTCGGCAATGCAAGCCATTGCGGTCAACATTGCGGTCAATCGAGGAGGATATTTGATGAAGGGCAAAATTCTGGTGGGTGTGGCGGCAGCGGTCGCCGTGGCGGGTCTGGCCGGATGCGCGGCACCGGGCGGCGGCTACAGCGGTGGCTATAACGGTGGGTATGGCGGCGGCTACAACAACGCCCCGCCGCCTCCGCCGCAGCAGCAGCCCGCCTACCAGACTCCGGGCGCCACCACCTACCAGGCGCCACCCGGATCGGTGCTGTACGGCCGGGTCGAGTCGATCGAGCCGGTCACCACGCAGCAAAGCAGTTCGGGCCTGCTGGGCACCGTGATCGGCGGCGTTGCCGGCGGCTTGCTGGGACACCAGATCGGCGGCGGCACCGGCAATACCGTCGCCACCATCGGCGGCGCGGTCGTGGGTGGCGTGGCAGGCAACCAGGTCGAGAAGCGTGCCAGCAGCGGCACCGAGACCGTCTATCGCGTCAACGTGCGTCTCGACGATGGCCGCATGGCCACGGTCACGCAGCGCAATGTGAGCAATCTGCGCATCGGCGCCCGCGCCCAGGTTGCCAACGACATGGCAATGCCCTATTGATCGAAGGTGCCGCACGATGCAATCGGCCACCCGCGAGGGTGGCCGTTTTGCTTGCAGGGGCGCTGCCGGGGCTCAGCCCTTCAGGAACATCTCCTGCAGGTCGTTGAGGAAGCGGCGCCCCAGCTCGGTGGGCCTGATGGTGGCCAGATCGGCTTCGAGCAGGCCCTTTTTCTCGGCGGCGGCCAGGTCGCGGCTGATGGTATGCAGCGGCAGGCCGGTGTGGTCGAAGAAGGTGCTGGCCGGCACGCCGTCGGTCAGGCGCAGCGCGTTGAGCATGAACTCGAAGGGGAGATCCGCCGCGGCGACGTCGTGGCTTTCCTGCACTGCGTTGCCGGCCATGGCCTGCGCCATGTAGGTGGCCGGATGCTTGTGGCGCATCTGGCGCAGCACGCGGTGCGGGAACGAGAGCTTGCCGTGCGCGCCGGCGCCGATGCCGAGGTAGTCGCCGAAGCGCCAGTAGTTCAGGTTGTGGCGCGCTTCGCGATGGGGCCTGGCATAGGCCGAGGTCTCGTAGTGCCGGTAGCCGGCCTGCGCGGTGCGCGCCTCGATCAGGTCCTGCATCTCGTAGGCGCTGTCGTCGTCCGGCAGCGCGGGCGGGAACTTGGCGAACAAGGTGTTCGGCTCGAGCGTCAGGTGGTACAGCGACAGGTGCGTGGTGCCGAACGAGAGCGCGGTTTCCAGGTCCTGCACGCATTCCGCCAGGGTCTGCCCCGGCAGCGCGTACATCAGGTCCAGGTTGACGTTATCGAAGTTGGCCAGCGCGATGCCGATGGCGGCACGCGCCTCGTCGCCGCCGTGGATGCGCCCGAGCGCGGCGAGGTGGCGGTCGTTGAAGCTCTGGATGCCGATCGACAGGCGGTTGATGCCGCTGGCGCGGTAGCTGGCGAAGCGCTCGGCCTCGAAGGTGCCGGGATTGGCCTCCATCGTGATCTCGGCGTCGGCATCGAGCGGCAGCAGCGCGCGGATGTCGGACAGCAGGCGGTCCATGCCGGCGGCCGACAGCAGGCTCGGCGTGCCGCCGCCGATGAACACGGTATGGACCTGGCGGCCCCATACCAGCGGCAGCGATTGTTCCAGGTCCGCCCGCAGCGCATCGAGATAGGCGTCTTCCGGGATATCGTGGCTGCCGTCCGCGCCGGGCACGGCATGGGAGTTGAAGTCGCAGTACGGGCACTTGCGCACGCACCACGGGATATGCACGTAGAGCGAGAGCGGCGGCGACGCCGGCAGCGAGAGCTGGCCGGGCTGCAGCCACAGCGACTTGGTGTCCGCCGGCGCGCTCGCCGCGCCCACGGGAATGATCGGGATCATGGCTGGCCGTGCTGGCCCGAGGCGCGCAAGCGTTCGGTCAGCACCTTGAGCGCCAGCGCGCGGTGGCTGACGGCGTTTTTCTCCTCGGGGCTCAGCTCGGCCGCGGTCTTGCCGATCTGCGGCAGCAGGAAGTGCGGGTCGTAGCCGAAGCCGGCATTGCCGCGCGGTGCGTCGACCACCTCGCCGGCCCACACGCCTTCGGCGATGACCGGGCGCGGATCGTCGGCGTGGCGCACCAGCACCAGCACGCAGTAGTAGTAGGCATGGCGGTTGAGCTTGCCGGCCAGCTGCGAGATCAGGTGCGCGTTGTTGGCGGCATCGGACTTTGCCTTGCCCACCAGTTGCGCGTAGCGCGCAGAGTAGACGCCCGGCGCGCCGTCCAGTGCGTCCACGCAGATGCCGGAGTCGTCGGCCAGCGCCGGCAGGCTGGCCAGGCGGCTGGCGTGGCGCGCCTTGGCGAGCGCGTTCTCGACGAACGTGGCGAAAGGCTCTTCGGCTTCGGGGATGCCAAGCTGGCCTTGCGGCACCACGTCATAGCCCAGCGGCGCCAGCAGGGCGCCGAACTCGCCGAGCTTGCCGGGGTTGTTGGAGGCGAGGACCAGGCGTTGCATTGCGTTCACCGTATGGGATCCAGCCATCAGGCCAGGCCCAGCGCGCGGCGCTGGTGCGTCACCAGGTCGGCGATGCCCTGCTCGGCCAGGCGGGTCATGGCGTCGAGATCGGCGCGGCTGAACGGCGCGCCCTCGGCGGTGCCCTGCACTTCGACGAAGCCGCCGCTGCCGGTCATCACGACGTTCATGTCGGTGTCGCAGCCGCTGTCCTCGGCGTAGTCGAGGTCGAGGACGGCCACGCCGTCCACCATGCCGACCGACACGGCCGCGACGAAGTCGCGGATCGGGCTGGTCTTGATCAGGCCGTCGCGCAGCATCGCGGAGACGGCATCGTGCGCGGCCACGAAGGCGCCGGTGATGGCCGCCGTGCGCGTGCCGCCATCGGCCTGCAGGACGTCGCAATCGAGGTGGATGGTGTATTCGCCCAGCGCGGCGAGATCGAACACCGAGCGCATGGCACGGCCGATCAGGCGCTGGATTTCCTGCGTGCGGCCGGTCTGCTTGCCGCGCGCGGCCTCACGGTCCGAGCGGGTATGGGTGGCGCGCGGCAGCATGCCGTACTCGGCGGTGACCCAGCCTTCGCCGCTGCCTTTCTTGTGCGGGGGCACCTTGCTCAGCACACTGGCCGTGCACAAGACCTTGGTGTCGCCAAACGCACTCAGGACGGCACCTTCGGCGTGGCGGGTGTAGTGACGGGTCAGGGTGATAGGGCGCAGCGCATCGGCAGCGCGTCCACTTGGTCGCATGGGGGATTTTTTCTCGGGAGACAGTCCAGGAGCGGGATTTTACCGCCGCCAGGCCGCGCGCGCCCGTTCGGCGTCTGCATGGCGCGCGGATGGCGCGCCATTCCCGGCTTTTTGCGCGAAGAGTGGCTTATGCGGTACCCCCTGGCCGGATTGCCCGGCCCCGCTCAGCGCATGAAGTTGGTGGTCTTGTCGATCGCGGCGCGGATCTCGGCGATGGAGCGCTCGATTTCCTCCTCCGACAGCAGGTCGGTGTCGCCGCCGTTGTTCTCGAGGATGGAGGTGGTGAAGGTGTTGAGCGGCAGGGTTTCGGTCGCTACCGCCTCTTCGTTGGAGAGATGCGCGTCCAGTTCCCACATCATGGCGATGGCGGTGGTGTTGTCCGCGCCTTCGCCGGCATTCTCCAGGGCCTGCTCGATCAGGTCGGGGATGGCGTGCACCACCGACAGGTGGGTCACCTTGTCGACCAGCAATTGCTCTTCGATGCTGCCCCACAGGCCGTCCGAGCACAGCAGGGCGACATCGCCGGGCTCCAGGCGCAGCGGTCCGCCGATGTCGATCAGCGGCAGGTTGGGGGAGCCCAGGCAGTTGTAGAGCTTGTTGCGTTCGGGGTGGTTGGCCACCTGCATCGGCAAGACGCGCTCCTGCTGCAGCAGGTTCTCGATCTTGGAGTGGTCACGCGTGCGGGTCAGCAGGCTGCCCTTGCGCACCAGGTACAGCCGGGAGTCGCCGGCGTGCGCCCAATGGATCTGGCCGTTCTGCACCAGGCAGCAGACTACCGTCGTGCGCGGCACGTCGGCCAGGCCGTTGGCCTCCGCATAGCGATGGATTTCCCGGTGGGCCAGCATGATGGTGTCCTGCAGGAAATCGGCAGGGTTGCGGATCGACGGCCGGGCCTGCGCCTGGAACTGGCGGGCCAGGGTCTGCAGTGCCTGCTGCGCGGCGACCTCGCCGAGCGCATGGCCGCCGAGGCCGTCGGCCAGCACCATCAGCAGGGCATCGCGCGTGAAGCAATACCCCATGCGGTCCTGGTTGATGCGGCGGCCGCCTTTTCTGCTTTCCTGGTAGACGGAGAATCGCATGTTGGCTGTTGGGGTCGGTTTCTCGAGGGCGGCACTGGGCGCCCTGGTTGTGATTTATTCGCCGCCTGCGCCGATTTCTCCGGCGGGGACGCCGGCGGCAGGTTCGTCGCGCTTGCGCAGCAGCGTCAGGAAGCGGCTGGCGATGGGGCGTTCGGCCGTGGTGGGGGCTGGCGCGCTGGCGGCGGCCTGCTCGCCCAGCGCGTTGGTCTGCTCGCGCAATTCCTTCTGCAGCCGGAACACGCTCTGCGGCCGCTCGGACGGGGTCAGCCGCAGGCACCATTCGACCAGGTCGACCAGGCCGTCGGTGTAGCTGGTGCGCAGGCGCGTGAGCGATTCGGCCATGCGGTCATCCTTCTCGCGCTGGTTCGCCTCCTGCGGCGGCATGCCGGCCATGCAGGCGTAAAGCGTGGCGCCGAGGCTGTAGATGTCGGTCCAGGGGCCAAGATCGCTGTGCTTGCCGTAGAGTTCGGGCGCGGCGAAGCCGGGCGTGTACATGGGCTGGAAGCGCGCCGCCTCCATGGTCAGGATCTGCCGCGCGGCGCCGAAATCCAGCAGGATCGGTGATTCGTCCTCGCGCAGATAGATATTGCCGGGCTTGATGTCGAGGTGCAGCAGCTTGTGGATATGGACCTCGCGCAGGCCGCTCATCAGCGCGTGGAAGACCTTGCGGATGAAATGCTCGCGCAGGACCTTGGCCCGGCCTTGCTGGCGCGCATGCAGGATGTGTTCCTGCAGCGTCTTGCCCAGCTCGTAATTCATCACCATGTAGACGGTGGAATTCTCGCGGAAGAAGTTCACCACGCGCACGACGCTGGGGTGCGAGATGCGCGCCAGCGAGCGGCCTTCCTCGAAGAAATACTTGAGCCCGAGCCGGAACGACGCGGCGCTTTCTTCCGGTACCACCGGGATCAGCTCGCCAGGCTTGCGGCGCGCCAGCGACGACGGCAGGTACTCCTTGATGGCGACGGGCGAGCCGGTCTCGTCAGTGGCGAGGTACACGAAACTGAACCCCCCGCTGGCCAACTTCTTTACAATACGATAGTTGGACAGCAGCGTGCCAATGGGCAGCGGTGCGCTCTTCGGAGGTATTGCGCCCTTGGACTCTGTCATAGGATTCGGGACCTTGATTGCCTCCGGATTGTCCTGACTAATCGATGACTTGTAAAGAACACAATTGCGGCCATTTTTGGCCCTCTTTCCGGCGTTCGAACGGCGCAAGAGCGGGGCAGCAGGCTCCCCGTGCCGCCAGAACCCATGCGGCCAGCCGGCCATTTCGCGAGACTATTCAATGATCCACAGCATGACAGGCTACGGCCTGGCGACGCGCCAGGCGCCGCTGACCGACGCGCACGGCGCGCCGACCGGCAGGACGGCTTCCGTTTCGGTCGAATTCCGTACTGTCAACTCGCGATTCCTCGACCTGTTCTTCCGGGCCCCCGAAGAATGCCGCGCCTTCGAGCCGGCCCTGCGCGAAATGCTCATGGGCAAGCTGTCGCGCGGCAAGCTGGAGTGCCGTATCAACCTGCAGCGTGCCGAGGCCGGAACGGGCGGCGCCACGCTGGCGCTCAACGACGCGCTGCTGACGCAGATCCGTGCAATGGAGGCGACGGTGGCGGCCACCTTCACCCAGGCCGGCACGCTGCGCATGGGCGAGATCCTGCGCTGGCCTGGCGTCCTGGTCGAGCCCGAGCTGTCGCAGGATGCGCTGCGCGAAGCCGTGACCGGGGCCGCCAGGGACGCGCTGGCCCAGTTGCTGGAAGCGCGCCGGCGCGAGGGCGACGCGCTCAAGGCCACGCTGGAAGAACGCATCGACACCATGCTCGCCATCGTCGAGCGGCTCACGCCCGCTATTCCGCAACTGATCGCGCAACACCAGGAGAAGCTGACGGAGCGTCTGCAGGAAGCGTTCAACCTGGTCGCGCCGAACGGCATGACCTCGATGAGCCGCGACGAGATCGGCGAGCGCATCCGCCAGGAAGCCACGGTCTACGGCATCCGCATCGACATCGCCGAGGAGCTCTCGCGCCTGCAGGCCCACCTGAACGAAACCCGCCATATCCTCAAGAAGGGCGGCCAGGTCGGCAAGCGGCTCGATTTCATGATGCAGGAGCTCAACCGCGAGGCCAACACGCTGGGTTCCAAGGCCGCCGCCAAGGAACTGGCCGATGCCTCCATGGAGCTCAAGCTGCTGATCGAGCAGATGCGCGAACAGATTCAGAACCTCGAATAACCATCATGAGTGAAACCATGCCCCACGTCGCCATCGATACCGCCTATCCCGGCAACCTGTTCATGGTGGTGGCACCTTCCGGCGCAGGCAAGTCCACGCTGGTCAACGCGCTGCTGGCGCAGGATTCGGCCATCCGCCTGTCGATTTCCCACACCACCCGCGCGCCGCGTCCCGGCGAGCAGGATGGCCGCGAATATCACTTCACCACGGTGGATGCCTTCCGCGCGGCGCGTGACCGCGGGGAGTTCCTCGAGTGGGCCGAGGTGCATGGCAACTACTACGCCACCTCGCGCGTCTGGATCGAGCAGCAGATGGCCCAGGGCAACGACGTGCTGCTGGAAATCGACTGGCAGGGCGCGCAGCAGGTGCACCAGCGCTTCTCCAACGCCATGGAGATCTTCATCCTGCCGCCGTCGCTGTCAGCGCTCGAGGAGCGCCTGAACAAGCGCGGCCAGGACGAGCCCAAGGTGATCGTGCGGCGGCTGCTTGCCGCGGGCAGCGAGATGGCGCACGCCTCCGAGTCGGACTACGTCATCATCAACGAGGTTTTCGAGCAGGCACTGGAGCAGCTGCGCTGCGTGATCCGTGCAACCCGTCTGCGGTTTTCATCGCAGAAGGCACGCCACACCGAGCTGTTCATCGAGCTCGGAATTCATTGAGCCGGAGCGCGCGGGAACGTTTTTTGCCGCGTGCTGTAAAATAGCCGGCATCGCATAGGTTTTGTCCCAAGGTGGATTTGATATGGCGCGTATTACCGTCGAAGATTGTCTGAAACACATCCCGAACCGTTTCGAGCTCGCGCTCGCGGCGACCTACCGGGCCCGTCAGCTGGTGCAGGGTCACACACCCAAGGTCGAGGCCAAGGACAAGCCCACCGTGGTGGCGCTGCGCGAGATCGCCTCGGGCCAGGTCGGCATCGAGATGCTCAAGAAGGTACCTACCTGATCTTCGGGCGGCCGTGGCCAGTCTTCGCAATGCGTACCTTTGCATTCAGCACTTGCTGCATCTGCTAACGTACCTGTCCGCGAACACGATTGCACAGCCAGATTTCAGAGGCCGCCCTTATGTCTTCATCCCAGCCTTCTCCTCCTGCCGCAACGGCGAGCCCCACGGCCGCGCCGGCGCGCTCGCACGGAGAAGGGCCTGGTGATGCGGGCGGCGACGCAATGCCGCCCGTTCCGCGCAAGCGTGCCGGGAGCGGTCAGCCGAACGTGACCGCACGCACAGGCGCTCCCAATCTTCCTGATCCGCTCGGCGACAATGTCGTTGGCGAGCGTGGTGTCGCGCCCGCAATGGGCTCGGGCAAGGGCAGGGCCGCGCACGCCGCGGCCGAAGGCGAGCTGAACGAGGCGCCTGTCGCAGCCGCGTCGGGCGACGCGTTGTTCATCGACGCAGTGCTGGCGCAGTCCTACCGCCACTTCTTCGGTCCTACCTCGCAGCCCGCGGTGCCGCCGCGCCAGCAGGTGATCTCGATCACCCGGCTGATGGAAAAGCTCGCCTACCTCAAGCCGGTCGACCAGGCCATCGTGCGCGAGGCCTTCCAGTTCTCCGACGAGGCCCACCTGGGGCAATACCGGCAGAGCGGCGAGCCCTACATCACGCATCCGGTGGCGGTGGCCGAGCTGTGCGCGGACTGGAAGCTCGATGTCCAGTCCATCATGGCGGCGCTGTTGCACGACGTGATGGAAGACCAGGGCATCACGAAGAGCGAGCTGGCCGAGAAATTCGGCCCGAAGGTGTCGGAACTGGTCGATGGCCTGACCAAGCTGGACAAGCTCGAATTCCAGAGCCGCGAGCAGGCGCAGGCGGAAAGCTTCCGCAAGATGCTGCTGGCCATGGCGCGCGACGTGCGGGTGATCCTGGTCAAGCTGGCCGACCGCACCCACAATATGCGCACGCTCGATTTCGTGCCGCCCGAAAAGCGGCGCCGGATCGCGCTCGAGACCATGGAGATCTACGCGCCGATCGCGCACCGGCTCGGTCTCAACACCACCTACCGCGAACTGCAGGAACTGTCCTTCAAGGTCGGCTCGCCGTTCCGCTACGCCACGCTCGAAAAAGCGGTCAAGGCCGCGCGCGGCAACCGGCGCGAGGTGGTCAGGCGCATCCTGGAGACGGCGCAGAAAGCGCTGGGCGACGCGGGCATCGTGGCCGAACTGTCCGGGCGCGAAAAGACCCTGTACAGCATCTACCGCAAGATGCACGACAAGCAGTTGTCGTTTTCGCAGGTGCTGGATGTCTATGGTTTCCGCGTGGTGGTGGAAACGCAGATGCATTGCTATATGGCGATGGGCGCGCTGCATGGCTTGTACAAGCCCATGCCGGGCAAGTTCAAGGACTATATCGCCATCCCCAAGATCAACGGCTACCAGTCGCTGCACACCACGCTGGTGGGTCCGTTCGGCACGCCGGTGGAGTTCCAGATCCGCACGCGCGACATGCACCAGATCGCGGAAGCCGGCGTGGCCGCGCACTGGATGTACAAGCACCAGGCCGACCAGGCCAACGACATCCAGCAGCAGGCCCACCAGTGGCTGCAGTCGCTGCTCGATATCCAGAGCCAGACCGGGGATTCGCAGGAATTCCTCGAGCACGTCAAGATCGATCTGTTCCCCGACGCGGTCTACGTGTTCACGCCCAAGGGGCATATCCGCGCGCTGCCGCGCGGCGCCACCGCGCTTGATTTCGCCTATGCCGTGCACAGCGACCTGGGCAACCAGTGCGTCGCGGTCAAGATCAACAACGAGCTGCTGCCGCTGCGCACCGAGCTCAAGAGCGGCGACATCGTCGAGGTGGTGACGGCGCCGTACTCCAAGCCCAACCCGGCGTGGCTGGCGTTCGTGCGCACCGGCAAGGCGCGCGCGGCAATCCGCCACTATCTCAAGACCACGCGGCTCGACGAAGCCATCCAGCTCGGCGAGCGCCTGCTGGAGCAGTCCGCGCGCCAGCTCGGCATCGAACTGAAGGCGCTACCGCAATCGGTATGGGACCGCATGGTGCAATGGACCGGCAACAAGCACCGCGAGGACATCTTCGCCGACCTGGCGCTGGGGCGGCGCGTGCCCGCCGTGGTGGCCAAGCGCATGGAAATCCTGTTGCAGGAACTGTCCGGCGATGTCGACAGCGCCTTGCTCGCCGCGGTGCAGACCTTCGCCGGCGACGAAGCGCCGGCGGTGCCGATCACCGGCGACGAAGGCATGTCGATGATCTTCTCGGCATGCTGCCGCCCGATTCCCGGCGACTCCATCGTCGGCTACCTGGGCAAGGGTGAAGGCCTGCAGATCCACGTGCAGGACTGCAAGGTGGCCAAGCGCCTGCACAGCAAGGATCCCGAGCACTGGATCGACGTGATGTGGGCGCGCAAGACCACGCGTGCCTTCGATGTCTCGATCAAGGTGATGGTGCGCAACGTCAAGGGCATCGTCGCCCGCGTGGCGGCGGACCTGACCTCGGCCGACGCCAACGTGGCGCACGTCGCGATGGAGCAGCAGGAGGGCGGCCACCAGGAAGCCACCTATATGCAGTTCATCATCCAGGTGCAGAATCGCCTGCACCTCGCGAACGTCATGCGGGCGCTCAGGCGCAATCCCGACGTGATCCGCATCTTCCGCGACCGCAACGACAGCTGACGTGCCTGCGGCCGGGGTTCACGCCTTGTCCGGTTGCGCAGCGGCCCGCGCCGGGTAGCGGACTTCCAGGATATCGATCTGCTCGACTCCGCCGGGCGTGCGCAAGGGGACGGTGTCGCCCTCGCGCGCCTTGATCAGCGCGCGCGCGATCGGGGAGATCCAGCTCACGTGGTTGCTGTCGAGGTCCACCTCGTCCATGCCGACGATGGTGATGGTGGTTTCCTCGCCCGCCTGGTTGGCGTAGGTCACCGTGGCGCCGAAGAAGATCTGGTCGTTGTCGCCCTGCAGGGAGGCGTCCACCACCTCGGCCTTGTCCAGGCGCCGGGTCAGGAAGCGGATGCGGCGATCGATCTCGCGCAGGCGCTTCTTCCCGTAGTGGTAGTCGCCATTCTCCGAGCGGTCGCCGTTGGACGCCGCCCACGACACGATCTGGACCACCTCGGGGCGTGCCGCATCGATCAGGTGCATCAGCTCGTCGCGCAGGCGCTGGTAGCCTTGCGCCGAGATGTAGTTCTTGCTGCCCGGCGGCAGCGGGGTTGCGCCTTCGGGGAGGTCGTCGTCCTCGTCGTCGGACGACTCTTTGACAAATGCCTTGTTCATGGTGTGAATCACTTCGAGAGGGCTCTCATTATAGAAAGTCCGGGTGCGCTGTCAGAAAAAGCGAAAAAAAGCACAAAGGGGGTTCACAAACTCTGAAAGTACGATATAATTTCCTTCTCGAGTGCGGCTGTAGCTCAGTTGGATAGAGTACTTGGCTACGAACCAAGGGGTCGTGGGTTCGAATCCTGCCAGCCGCACCACCTATTAAAAGGGCTTCCAGAAATGGAAGCCCTTTTTCATTTCTGGCTCCATTTTCTGCATTTCCGGGCTCCGTTTCCGGATCTGCTTGTCCCGCCCGAACTCCCCGATCCCCTCCCCGGTTCCGCCCATTCTACGTCGGCCTCGCTTCCGGCAATGCGCGCGCTCGCGCAAGCGATTCAGAGTCTTCGCATCGCGAGGGGGATTGCGGATCGCTAATCTCTGATCCGGCGCGCAACCGATGCGCGCTTGTCTCTCGATCGCTTCCGCGCAGCCTTGCTTCCGGCAGTTCGTGCAGGGCGATCGCATTCTCCGAACGCATCCCTTGGGAGCTTCCTCGATGCGACCTTTGCCCTGGTTCGTTCTTGCCTTGCTGTTTGCCATGCTGGCGGGCGCCGCCCGGCGCCCGCCACGTAGCCGCATTTCGTGTGTGCCACTGCCTGCGCCGGCTTGCCGCCCGGCTGGCAGGGGCAAGCCGCGCGGCGGCATTGCCGGGGGCGGCCCGATGCAGGCTCACGGCGAGCGTGCGTGCGGCTTGCTGCTTGGCCTGCTCCACGACGGACGCTTCGATGGCGACGTGCGCGGGCTCGGCACAGGTGCCGAGCCGCGCGCGCAGGCCCATGCGCTTGCCGATGGCTGGCATATCCATACGCCCGGCGAAGCGCGGGGCACGCTGGCCTGGTTGCTGGAGGAGGGGCATCGCGCGTTGTATCCACAGGTTTGCCGGATCCTGTTCACCGCGCCGCGCGCGGCGCGCGAGCGGGAGATCGTGCTGCTTGACCAGTTCTTCGATCCCGTGCGCCTGGCGCGGTGCATCGACAATCTGGAGCGAGCGCTGCCGGGGCTGCGCGCGGATGGCTTCGTCGCCTCGGGTGAGGACCTCGCTCGCGGCGTGCTGGCATGGGACATGAGCCGCGCCGTCCATGTCGCGCGCATGGCCTATGACTGCGGGATGCAGAGCGAAGTGCAGGCCTGGGCTGTGATCGAGCGCGCGGCGGCACAAGTGTTCGCGCAGTTCGCGTCGTGGGAGCATGTCATGCATAGCTATCTGCTCGGGCGTGCGATGTGGGGCGGCCCCGATGGCGGGCTCACGCACCATATGTCGTTTGCGAGAGCCTGCATCGACGATCCCGCCAGCCCCTGGCGCGCCACGCCTTACCCCGGCCGTATCGCGATGTAGGCCTACGCCGCCTTGCTTGCCCGCGACGCGCGGGCTAGGCTGGAGCGGAGGCGCGGCGCTTGTGCGCGGTGCCCGACGACAGGCAACCGGGGAGGATTTCATGAGCAATTCGGACTGGCGCGTCGAAGCCTATCGCGGCATGGATGTCTATGTCCTGGTGTCCCAGCAACGGACCGACGGCGTCGCCTCCGTCGGCGGTCTGGGCGAATGGCGCTACGAGGTGAGGGTGGCCCAGGAGGGTGCGGATCCGTCCGATGCGGGCGACACCGAGCGTTCGTCGGGCGACGGCGTGCCCTTCGCAAGCCGGCGCGCGGCCGAGGAGGCCGCTTTTGCCGCGGGCTACCAGATAGTCGACAAGCTCGTGGGGCGCGCGGAGGGGTAGCGCACGCATTGCTTCAAGCCTGGCCGAGGTCGCGCGGAGCCTCTCCAGGCGGCTTGGCGTGCCTCGGGGCACACTTCCCAGTGTTATTGCAAATTGCACAACATCGCATATCACGTCGTGATATGCATTCTTCTTCTGCGTTTGATCGCGATCATGATGGCGCATTGTGGGGCGCCCTACTCTGAAGCTGAAGCACGTGGCCTGTTCCGCGTGCAGCAGCACGGAGGTGCCATCATGCCGGAGTTCAACGGCTACAAGATCATCTACGAAGTCCAGTCGCTGCCCAAGGCGAAATGGGCAATCCTGGTCGAGGTCATCCGCACGCTGGACGGCGCGGTGGTGGCGAAGCGCCATAATCCGTTCCCGCTCCAGACCTTCGGTGCCAAGCTCGAAGCGCTGGACCAGGTCAATCGCTATCTCCAGGAATTGCTGGGAGGTCTGGCCGCCAGCGCACGCACGCCGCGCGGCAAGGCCTAGCCGAATTGCGTCGATCTCCTGCGCGCGGCCTTGCGCGCAGGCTCCAGACCGGCAATCTCAGCGCCGCCCCCGTCCGCCTCCGCTGCGCCCGCCAGGGCCGCCAACGCGTCCCGAGCCTCCGCTCCAGCTACCGCCGCCGTGATAGTAGCCATGTCCCATGCCGTGATAGGGGTAGCCACCACGATAGTGATACCAGCCGTGGCCGGGTCCGCGGTAGCCATGAGAGTGGTAGCTGTAGACGACGGCACCGCCGTAGAAACCGCCGTAGAACGGCAGCGGATAGTCATAGTCGTAGCCATACCCATACCCATAGCCGACCGGCGGATACGCGACGCCGGGCTGGTAGAAGCCGTAGGGGTCGTAGGGGCTGTATGGGGAATAGCCGTAGCCGTTGTCGTAGGTTGCGCAGGCGCCCAGCGATAACAGCGGGAAAGCCAGTAGCAGGCGGAGCAGGGCGCGGCGCATGGTGCGTTCACTTCAGCATTGGCTGCCCGGCGGACACCGGGCGATAGCGATTAGAGGCCGCCATGGCCCGGGAGGTTCAGCGCCGCGGCGCCGGGCAAGGACGCTGTGCCGGCTTCAGGCTGGCATCCTGGCGAGTTCGGCGGCACGCGCGAACGTATCGCGCACCTGCGGCTGGTCCTCGCGCTGCGCGGCCTCGGCGCGCGCATCGAGGCGCTCGACCAGCACACTCAGGTTGTTGCCAGCGGGTGCCGTCTTGCTCGCCGCGCACTGGCGGGCGGCTTCCTGCACGAGTTGTCCGAGTTCCTTGGCGATGTCGGCGCCGTCGAAGGCGCTGATCGACAGGGCGGAAATCTGCTCGAGGTAGAGGTTGACCAACGCTTCGTCGTGTACCGGTTCGGGCATTTCCGTCTCCTTCACATGATGGCCGGGTGAGCTTCATTGTAGTGGCCGGGCGGAGACCCGGCTGTCGGAGCGAGGCCTACAGGAAGAGCCGCATCCATCACCGTGGCCTGCTTGCGTGGCCCATCTTGCTCCAGATCAAGTATGCATTAAATGGAAATGATTCCTATTTGAGTGGCGGGGTGCTTTCTCATACAATCGGCGCTCGCCCGTCACGGCCAATCCCCAACCTTGCCCACTGTCTTGCCGAGGTACCCGAAATCATGATGCTGCAGATCCCCGATGTGCTGACGCCGGCCCAGGTGGCCCAATGCCGCGAACTGATGGACGCTGCGCAGTGGACCGACGGCAACGCCACCTCCGGGCACCAGTCGGCGCTGGCCAAGCGCAATCTGCAATTGCCCGAGGGCTCGCCGGTGGCGCGCCAGGTCGGCGACCTGATCCAGGACGCGCTGGGCGCCAATGCGCTGTTTTTCTCCGCCGCCCTGCCGCTCAAGGTCTATCCGCCGCTGTTCAATCGCTACGAGGGCGGGCATGGGTTCGACAACCATGTCGACAATGCCATCCGCCATCTGCGCGGCACCAGTTTCCGCATTCGCAGCGACCTCTCCGCGACGCTGTTCCTGACGGCACCCGAGGACTACGACGGCGGCGAGCTGGTGGTGGAGGATACCTACGGCCAGCAGCGCGTGAAGCTGCCGGCCGGCCATATGGTGCTGTATCCCGCCACCAGCCTGCACCACGTGAGTCCGGTCACGCGCGGAGCGCGCGTGTCCTCATTCTTCTGGATCCAGAGCATGGTGCGCGACGATGGCCAGCGCTCGGTGCTGTTCGAGTTGGACACGCAGATCCAGCGCGTGGCGCGGGCGCTGAGCCATAGGGAACCCGCCGTGGTGGGACTGACCGGGGTCTATCACAACCTGCTGCGCCGCTGGGCCGATGCCTGAGCCGGGAGGCGGAAAATGGGGCAGCGGGAGGGATGGCAGCGGGGAGGGAGATGCGGGGCGGGTACCGGATCTTTCGAGGCCGGCGCCCGCCGCTACGCTTCGGGCCGGTTGCCGGCCAGGGCGCTGCAGTGATGGAAAGCGGTGATGGTGAGCGGCTATTCTCGATCGCGCCGCTGCGGGGGCAACGGCACCATGGCAACACGCCGTCGCGCGGGTTTGAGGGCGCGGGTGGGCCAGAAGACGTAGGTGGTATGCGGATCCATCGGCTTGCCGAAGTAGGACACCCACACCTGCACGCCCTGTTCGGTTTCGGCAACGATTGCGGCCACTGCGCGGGCCGCGACTGCGGGAGACTTGAGCAAGGTGGCCAGTGCTTCGACGCCTTGGACTACGTGGTGTTTGACACCGCCGAACCACGCATACTGGCGCATGGCTGACAACAAACGCTTGGTCATGGACGCTAGTGTTTGGTTAGTGGAATTAGTGAGACAGGAGCTTACCCGCTTTGTTCAGCGCCAGGCGATGGGACTTGTCTATCGCTTTCCCTGAGTCATCGGACTACGTGCCGGTCGTGCGCCGCATTGACAAGCCGATGCGCGCGGATTAGCGTCGTCATCAGGACTGTCATGTCCGCCGGCCGTTTCCAGGAGCTTGCCGATGACCGAAGAGATGCTGATGCAACTGATGGTCGAAGTCGAGAAAGAGGACCCGATCGATTACGCCGACCTGCCCTTCGACGATGCCACGCTGCGCGGCCTGGTGTGCCGCCTGGTGGCGCAGCGCTCGAGCGCGATGGAGTCCGCGGGCATGCGTGCGGACGACCTCCTCGCCACCATGTGGGCGTCCACCGCCAAGCTGGTGCTGGAGAACATGGTGCTCAATGCGCGGCTGCTGACGCTGCAGGGCCTGCCCGACGATGCCAGCGCACTGATCGAACGCATCGCCCGCCAATCGCGCGGCAATTCCTGAGCGCGGCCACGCTGGCTCCGTGCCGGCCAGGCGTGCCTTTTAAATCTCATTCGGCAGGGCGACTGCCGTTTCGCTACACTACGGGTTTTCGCCCCCGCCGCTGCGCCGTTCCCCGTCCCGGGCAACGGCGCTTAGTGTTGCTGATTTGGAGGATTTTCGGGTGATCAAGTGGATAATCGTCGCGGCGTATCTGGGCGCGGTCCTTTACGTGCATTTCCGCGGCAAGGTGAGGTTGCGCATCTGGCGCCAGCTGCTGGATCATTCGGCGCTGGTGGCGCCGGTCAACTGCTTCATGTACATCTTCTCCGGCGTGCCGCGCACGCCGTATATTCCCGTCGACCGGTTCCCCGAGCTCGAGAAGATCCGCGCCGCCTGGCCGCAGATCCGCGACGAAGGGCTGGCGCTGGCCGCGATGCGCAAGATCAAGGCTGCCGAGAAGAACGACGACGCGGGCTTCAACTCGTTCTTCAAATACGGCTGGAAGCGTTTCTACCTGAAATGGTATGAGGCGCGCCACCCGTCCGCCGAGGTCTTGTGCCCGCGGACGGTGGAACTCCTGCGCGGCCTGCCCAGCGTGAAGGCGGCGATGTTCGCCGAGCTGCCGCCCGGCGGCAAGCTCAACCCGCACCGCGATCCGTTCGCCGGTTCGCTGCGCTATCACCTCGGCCTGGCCACGCCCAACGACGACCGCTGCTTCATCGAGGTCGACGGCGAGCGCCATAGCTGGCGCGACGGCCAGGGCGTGGTGTTCGACGAGACCTACCTGCACTGGGCGGAGAACAAGAGCGACAGCAACCGGCTGATCCTGTTCTGCGACATCGAGCGCCCGATGCGTTTCGGCTGGGCCGGCAAGGTCAATCGCTGGATGGGTCGCAAGGTCATGACCGCCGCGAGCTCGCCCAACGAAGAAAGCGACCAGACCGGCATGATCAACCGGCTGTTCCGCATCGTCTGGGTGGGCGGGCAGTATCGCCGCCGCTTCAAGGCCTGGAACCGCCAGGCGTACTACGTGGTCAAGTTCGGCCTGATTGCCGCCGGCGTGGCGCTGATCGTGTATCTCTGAGGAAGCATCGGCGAGGCCGGCGCGGCGAGCGCCGCGCCTCGTCTCCCAGGCAGAAGGGCCGGCATTCGCCGGCCCTTCTGCCTTCTGTCTCCTGTCGTCCGCGCGCCTGCGCCGCGCCCTCGCTGTCTCAGCGGCGCCGGCGCTCGCGCTCGTCGTCCAGCGCCTCGTAGTAGGCGCGCTTGGCCTGGTACATGCGCGCGTCGGCAAGCTTGATCGCGTCGCTCAGCCGCTCGCCGATATGGCAGGTGGCGGTGCCGATCGACAGGCTCAGCGCGGTGCCGGGATAGAACTGGTTGTTGAGCTCCACCACCTGGTGGATCTGTTCCATCACGGTGGCCACGCCGCGCTCGTCGCGTCCCGGCAGCAGCACCATGAATTCGTCGCCGCCGACGCGCGCCACGCAGACCTGGTCGCCCACGGCCTTCTTCAGCGCCTCGCCGGTACGGCGCAGCAGCGCGTCGCCGTCGCCATGGCCAAGCTGGTCGTTGACCTGCTTGAGCCCGTTCAGGTCCAGCGCGATCACGCTGACCGGCCACGGCCCCTTGCGGCCCAGGCGCGCCAGCTCATCCTCGTAGTAGGCGCGGTTGTAGAGCTTGGTGAGCACATCGTGCTTGCCGAGGAATTCCACGTAGGCCTCGGCCTTCTTGCGCGCGGTGATGTCGGTCAGGGAGACCAGCACCTGGTCCCAGTCCGCCTCGTGGCCCGGAAAGACCGACCACTGCATGAACACGTCGACCGGCCGGCCATCCAGCGCGTAGTTGACGACCTCGCGCTGCTGCCACAGCCTTTCGTTCCACAGGTCGATCAGCTGCTCGGCGAACTGGATGCGCATATTGTCGCGGAACACATCGCCCAGGCGCGACAGCAGCTCTGCCTTGGACGAGGCGCTGAACATCAGGAGCGTCTGCTGGTTGACGTCGAGCACGCGGATTTCCTGCATGCAGCGCGAGATGAAATCGGGATGCACGTTGAGGAATGTGCGGAAATCCGTGATGCCCGCGCCGCGCACTTCGTCCAGCAGCAGCTTGACGGCGCTGAAGTCCTCCACCCACAGCGAGACCGGCGAATGTTCGAACAAGCCAAGCGCGTACTGCTCGCTGCGGCGCAGTTCGCGCTCGGTGGACACACGCACCGTGATGTCCTCGATGGACAGCAGTACGCGCGCCCAGGTGTCTTCGTGGCCGGGCATGACGGTCGCCTCAAGGCGGATGTCCAGCCGCTTGCCTTCGAGCGTGTAGTTGACGGTCTGGCTGGAAAAATGCAGCCCGCCGTCCCATAGCTGGCCAAGCTCCTCGACATGCTGGTCGAACATGTCGTCGCGGAAGACGGTGTCGAGATTGCTGACCAGGTCGGCCAGGTCGGAGGCGCGGAACAGGTCCAGCGTGCGCTTGTTGACGTCCAAGACGCGGATCAGCGCCGAGCACCGCGCGACCTCCCGCGGATGCTGGCGCAGGTAGCTGCGCAAGTCAGTGATGCCCCGTGCCCGCAGGACCTGGAAGTACTCGCGCACCGCGCTGAAGTCTTCGAGCCACAGCGAAACCGGCGCGAGCCGGAACAGGGTCTTGTATTCGTCGTCGATGCGCGACGCGTCGCTGGTGGCCGTCAATGTGTTTTTCTCCCTTTCCCGTTGGCGCGCCGGGCCGGCTGACCCGGTCGTCCGGGCCTTTGCCGGACCGCTGCCATGCGCGCACCGCCGATAGCATAGGGCAGCGGGGAGAAAAATGGGGAGGTGTGTGGCGTAAAAGCCTACGCGCAGCCGGGGGCCTTCCGTGTCGCGTTCGCGGCCACTTCGCGGCCACTTCAACGCCGCCTCGCGGCGACTCAGGCCTGGCGCGAGAGTTCGGCAATGCGGGCCGGCGCAAAGCGCTGCGGCGCGTTTTCCTGTTCGGCGATCAGTTGCAGCGTGGCTGCCTGCAGCAGCGAGCCGGCAGTCAGGTGCGAAGCCAGCTGGCGCAGCTCGTCGAGCTTGCCGCGGGCCGGGGCTTGGATGGAAGTCATGTCGCGCATGGTCTGCTCGGGAACAGCGGCCATGTTAGCGGCGACCGCGAACGCCTTGCTTTGCGCATGGTCATGTTCCGTGCGCGCGGCGCCATCGTCGCCGGTGTCCGGGCCGGGCCTGGCCGGCCTCGCTTCGGCGCGCGCCTTGCGGTGTGCCTGGTCGGCACGGCGCGCGGTGCACAGGCGCAGGGCCGAGCCGATCGAGTCTGCAGCGTGGGGGAGGGAAGGGAGTGCCATCTTTTCTCCTGGTAGGCGTCTTGCCACCTTCGGCAAGGCTCGCCAGTTTGCCGGCTGCCTCCGCCCGCGCCCAGCACGCTGCGATGAATGGCGGAATCGGTGGCGTGAACGGCGGGCCAGGCGACGGAGGCTGCCCCTGGCAAGCGCCGGGCCGTGGCCGGGCGGTGCCTAGCCCCTTGCGCGCGCCTCGCCGCGTCCGGTCCGCTGCGGCTTGCCGGCCACCCGTGCGGCCACGGCAGCCAGCGTGCGCAGCGCGCGTTCGATCTCCGGCGAGAACGGCATGCCGCAGTTCAGGCGCAGGAAATGGTCGAAGCGATTGGAGTTGGAGAACATGACCCCCGGCACCACGCGGATGCCGGCTTCCAGGGCCTCGTCGAACACGGCCTCGGAGGACACCGGCCCGGGCAGCTCCACCCACAGGTGCAGGCCGCCGTTTGGATTCGAGGCACGCGTGCCGGCGGGGAATTCGGCGGCGATCGCCTGCGCCACCTGCGCGCGCTGGCTGCGCAGTTGCTCGCGCAGGCGCCGCAGGTGGCGCTCGAAGGCGCCCGAGCCCATATAGTCCGCCAGCGCCATCTGCGCCAGCAACTCGTTGGGGCGCGACTGGCTGTACTTGAGCATTTCCACGCGGGCCTGCCAGCGGCCCGCGGCGATCCAGCCAAGCCGCATGCCGGGGGCGAGGATCTTGTGCAGCGACGCGCAGTGGATCACGCCGCCGCTGCGGTCCCAGGCCTTCAGCGCCGCCAGCGGCGCCTCCGTGTCAGCCAGTGCGGAGAAGCAGTCGTCCTCGATCAGCGCAATGGCGCGCTGTTCGCACCAGGCCACCAGCTGCGCCTTGTTGCTGTCCGGCATGATGCAGCCCAGCGGGTTCTGCAGGTTCGGCACCACGACCACGGCGCGGATGTTGTCGTAGGTCTGCGCCGCCAGTTCCAGCGCTTCGAGCGAGATGCCGGTCTGCGGGCTGCTGGGAATCTCCAGCGCACGCATGCCCAGGCTTTCGAGGATCTGAAGCAGGCCATAGTAGGTCGGCGATTCCACGGCGATCACGTCGCCGGGCTGCGCCACTGCGCGCAGCGCCAGGTTGAGGGCCTCGGTGCAGCCGTGCGTGACGAGGATGTCCTCGGGCGCCACCGTGATGCGCGACAACAGCGCGTGCCGCGCCAGCACCGCGCGAAAGGCGGGGTGTCCGTCGGCATCGGCGGCACTGCCGAACAGCAGCGGGTGGCGCCGCAGCGCGCGTGCCGCCGCATCGCGCAGCGCCTGCGCCGGGTAGAGCGAGGGCGCGCCGCAGGCGCCGGCGAAGTTCACCGCCACGGAGTGCTGTCGCCCACGGGCGGTGATGGCAGAAATGCGCTCATGGATGCCGACATACTGCGCCGGGTCCGGCAGCGTGGCGGCTGGCTCCGCGATCGGGGCCAGCGGCTGGTGGCGCGCGGGCGGCGCGTGCCGCACGAAATAGCCCGAGCGCGGCCTGGCCTCCAGCAGCCCGTCGCTTTCCATTTGCCGGCAAGCCTGCAACGCGGTGGACAGGCTCACGCCATGCAGTTCCATCAGGGTGCGCACGGACGGCACGCGGTCGCCCGGCTTCAGCGTGCCGGTTTCGATGGCATGGCGATAGTGCTGCGCAAGCTGACGGTAGAGCGGGGCGGAGTCCATGCGGCATGGTGGCGCGGCGGCGGCCTGCGCAACAGATACAGATGTAGGTGTTCTGTATCGTAACAGATGATTTTTCGGTGTTCTGTTACGGTTCACCTCGTGCATCCGTGTGCCTGTTTTGCCGGGGGGCGGCCCGATAGTCTGGAGCCTTGCCATCACAGCACGGAGCCGCATCATGCAAGGCTATCGTTCAGACCCGACCGAATCCGCCGAACCTGTCATCCCTGCCGTGACGCCTGCGCGCGTCATGGCGCCCGCTGGCGCGCCGGAGGCCCAGCTGCTCGATCTCGAGACCAGCCGTATGCTGCGGTTTTATGCCAAAGCCGGCACCACGCTGTACCTGATGGAGGGCGAGCTCGAATTGTCCGGGCCGCCGCGCTGGCTCGCCGACACGATATGGCGGCAGCCGCAGCGCCTGGCGGCCGGCAGTTCGGTCACGTTGCCGGCAGGCTGGGTGGAAGTGCTGGCCAGGCGCGCCGCCACGCTGAGGCTGTACCGGCCCGCCGCGCAGCCGTGGCGGGCTCGCTGGCTGGGCCTCGCTGCGCGATTCCGGGCCGCCGCATCCCCCGCCGCACCGCAATGCATTCACGGAGAGCAACAAAAATGAGCGAACTTGCAATTTCCTATGACGACGTGGTCGAGGCCCACCGGCGGCTGGAGGGCGTAGCCCACCGCACGCCGGTCATGACGTCCGCCTTTGCCGACGCGCAGAGCGGTGCCCAGCTGTTCTTCAAGTGCGAAAACTTCCAGCGCATGGGCGCCTTCAAGTTCCGCGGCGGCTACAACGCCATCGCGCAGTTCACGCCAGCGCAGCGCAAGGCGGGCGTGATCGCGTTCTCCTCGGGCAACCACGCGCAGGCCATCGCCATGTCCGCCCGGCTGTTCGGGGTGCGCGCGGTCATCGTGATGCCGCAGGATGCGCCGGCCATCAAGATCGCCGCCACGCGCGGCTATGGCGGCGAGGTGGTGCTGTACGACCGCTATACCGAGGATCGCGAAGCCATCGGCCGCCGCCTGGCGGAAGAACAGGGCCTGACCCTGATCCCGCCATACGACCATCCGCACGTGATGGCCGGGCAGGGCACCGCCGCCAAGGAACTGTTCGAGCAGGCCGGCCCGCTGGACGTGCTGATCACCCCGCTCGGCGGTGGCGGGCTCCTGTCCGGCTGCGCGGTGGCCGCGCGCGCGCTGAACCCGGGCTGCCAGGTGATCGGCGTCGAGCCCGAAGCCGGCAACGATGCCCAGCGCAGCCTGCGCAGCGGCAAGATCGTGCATATCGACACGCCGGACACGCTGGCCGACGGCGCCCAGACCCAGCACCTCGGCAACCTGACCTTCCCGGTGCTGCGCAGCCTGGTCGACGATGTCGTCACGGTCAGCGACGCCGAGCTGGTCGAGGCCATGGCGTTCTTCGCCGGGCGCATGAAGATGGTGGTGGAGCCGACCGGCTGCCTGGCGGCCGCGGCGGTATTCGCCAGGCGGCTCGATGTCAGCGGCAAGCGCGTGGGCATCGTGATCTCGGGCGGCAATGTGGACCTGGCCCGCTTCGCGACGCTGCTGCAGCCGGCGCAGTCATAGCGCTCGGCACGCCTGCGGCGCTCAGGGCTGGGCGTCGCGGGCGCTCAGCAGGCCGTGCGCCACCATGTCCAGCGCGGGGCGCGTGTCGCCGTTCTTGTCGGTCCAGACCTTGGGCGTGAGGCTGCCCGCGAGCGCCACCGATTCGCCGTCTTCCAGCGCCAGCAGCGCGGCGCGCACCTTGTCGGCGAACGCGATCACGTTGACGATCACGGTGTCGCCGTCGCCGAGCGTGGCCTTGAGCCTGGCGGTGACGAACAGGCTGCCGCCCTGGCCGGTGCGTTCGCTGGCGTGGCCATGGAGGCGGCCGCTGACTAGTCCATCGATCATGGTGTTCCTTGATGGGTTGCTGTGAAAGGCAAGGGCGCGAAGGCATGCGCGCGGGTGTGCCGGGGTGCGGAAGATCTCACAATTTCGCCGCCGCGGGGCAGAGATTGCAGGGCCTGGCCCGAAAAACTATAAAATTGCGGTCCGGCCAGCCCGACGCTCACCCAGAGTGCAGTTCGCGTCCCATGCGGGGCGGACCTACCGGCCGCAGAATTCCAGGTTCCCATGCTACGTCTAAGTGAAGTCAAACTCCCGCTCGACCATGCCGAGAGCGATCTCGATGCCGTGGTGCGCGCGCGCCTGGCCGAGATCGGTGTCACGGCCGATGGCCTGACCGGGTTCACCGTGTTCCGCCGCGCGCACGACGCCCGCAAGCGCTCCGACATCAAGCTCACCTACATCATCGATATCGCGGTCAAAGACGAAGCCGCGGCGATCGGGCGCATGGCAGGCAAGCCCAACTGGAGCGTGACGCCGGACATGGCCTACCGCTTCGTGGCGAAGGCGCCGGCGCAAGGCACGACGCTGCGTCCGGTGGTGATCGGCATGGGCCCGTGCGGGCTGCTCGCCGGGCTGATCCTGGCGCAGATGGGCTTCCGTCCGATCATCCTCGAGCGCGGCAAGGAAGTGCGCGAGCGCACCAAGGACACCTTCGGCCTGTGGCGCAAGAGCGTGCTGAATCCCGAATCGAACGTGCAGTTCGGCGAAGGCGGGGCCGGCACCTTTTCCGACGGCAAGCTGTACAGCCAGATCAAGGACCCGAAGCACTACGGCCGCAAGGTGCTGGAGGAGTTCGTCAAGGCTGGCGCACCGGAAGACATCCTCTATCTCGCGCGCCCGCACATCGGTACCTTCCGCCTGGTCAGCATGGTGGAGAAGATGCGCGCGGAGATCTTCGCGCTGGGCGGCGAGATCCGCTTCGGTACGCGCGTCGAAGACGTCGACATCGACAATGGCAAGCTGCGCGGCCTCAAGCTGCACGACGGTGAATACCTCGAAGCCGACCACGTGGTGCTGGCCGTGGGCCACAGCGCGCGCGACACCTTCCAGATGCTGCATGCGCGCGGCGTGTTCATGGAAGCCAAGCCGTTCTCGCTGGGTTTCCGCATCGAGCACCCGCAGGGCCTGATCAACCGCAGCCGCTTCGGCAAGTTCGCCGGCAACAAGCTGCTCGGTGCCGCCGACTACAAGGTGGTGCACCACGCCAGCAATGGCCGTGCCGTCTACAGCTTCTGCATGTGCCCGGGCGGTACGGTGGTGGCCGCCGCGTCCGAGCCGGGCCGCGTGGTGACCAACGGCATGAGCCAGTATTACCGCGCCGAGCGCAACGCCAATGCCGGCATCGTGGTCGGCATCACACCCGAGGACTTTCCTGGCGGCCCGCTGGCGGGCATCGATTTCCAGCGCCACTGGGAAGAGCGCGCCTTCGAGCTGGGGGGGCGCAACTACAATGCGCCGGCACAGCTGGTGGGCGACTTCATCGCGCGCCGGCCGTCCACCGCGATGGGCTCGGTGGAGCCGTCGTACAAGCCGGGCGTCACGCCGACGGATCTCTCCGACGTGCTGCCGTCGTACGTGACCGAGGCCATCCGCGAGGCCTTGCCGGAGCTCGACAAGAAAATCGCCGGCTTTGCCATGCACGACGCGGTGCTGACCGGCGTGGAAACGCGCACTTCATCGCCGCTGCGCATCCGCCGCAAGGACAACTACCAGAGCATGAACGTGGAAGGCCTGTACCCGGCCGGCGAAGGCGCCGGCTACGCTGGCGGCATCTATTCGGCGGCCATCGACGGCATCGAGGTGGCGGAGGCCGTCGCGCTGAGCATCGTCAAGGGCGTGTGAGCAAAGCGCTGCCCTGAGCGAAGCGCTGCTTCAGGCAGCGCGTTCCAGCCAGGCAGCGGCGCCCAGCCCGGCCGCGCGCCCGCTGGCGAAGCAGGCGGTGAGCAGGTAGCCGCCGGTGGGCGCTTCCCAGTCCAGCATCTCGCCGGCGCAGAACACGCCCGGCATGGCGCGCAGCATCAGCCGGGCGTCCAGCGCCTCGAACGTGATGCCGCCTGCGCTGCTGATGACTTCGTCGATAGGGCGGGCGCGCAGCAGGCGCAGCGGCAGCGCCTTGATCGCGGCGGCCAGCCGCGCGGGATCGGCGAAATCTTCCTTCGACAGGCATTCACGCAGCAGCCCGGCCTTGACGCCGGTAATGCCCAGCTTGCTCTGCAGGTGGCTGGACAGCGAGCGCGCGCCGCGCGGGCGCTGCACCGCCTCGGCCACGCGCTCCGCGCTCAGGCCCGGGGCGAGGTCGAGATGAATCACGGCCTCGCCGGTGCTGTCCAGCAGGTCGCGCATCGGCGCGCTCAGCGCATAGACCAGGCTGCCTTCGATGCCGCCCGCGGTGATGACGAACTCGCCCTGGCGATAGTGCTGGTTGCCGTCGCGGTCCTGCAGGCCGATCGCCACGGCCTTGACCGGCTGCCCCGCAAAACGTGAGCCGAAGTGCTCGCTCCAGGCCACGTCGAAGCCGCAGTTGGCGGGGCGCAAGGGCGCCACCTCGACGCCGCGCGCCGCCAGCAGCGACACCCAGGCGCCGTCCGAGCCCAGCCGCGCCCAGCTGCCGCCGCCCAGCGCCAGCACCACCGCATCCGCCTGTACGCGCAGTTCGCCCTCGGGCGCGGCGAAGCGCAGGGCGCCGGTGGTATCCTCGTCGTCCGCCCAGCCCAGCCAGCGGTGCCGCATATGGAACTGCACGCCGGCTTCGCGCAGCCGGTGCAGCCACGCGCGCAGCATCGGCGCCGCTTTCATGTCGGTGGGGAAGACCCGGCCCGAGCTGCCGACGAAGGTTTCGATGCCCAGCCCGTGCACCCATTCGCGCAGCGCCTGCGGATCGAAGCCCGCCAGCAGCGGCGCGATCTGCGTGCTGCGGCTGCCGTAGCGCGCCAGGAAGGGCTGCGCCGCCTCCGAGTGCGTCAGGTTCATGCCGCCGCGCCCGGCCATCAGGAACTTGCGGCCCACCGACGGCATGGCGTCGTACACGTCCACGCGCCAGCCGCGCGCGGCCAGCACCTCGGCCGCCATCAGGCCCGCGGGGCCGCCACCGATCACGGCGATGCTGGCGGAGAGAGAGGCGGCGGGTGCAGACATGGCTTGAATCCGGAGGAAGGGCGGTGAGCCGCGGCAATGCGAAAGGCGTGCCTTGGGCGTGCGGCGCGGCGGATCGGATTATATAGGGCGGCTCGCCATGGCCCGGCGCGGGGTGGCCGGCGCAGCCCGGCGGCGGCTGATAAGATCCGGTCCTCGATGCCGCCAGCGTGCGTTTCCCATGACCGTATCTTTTTCTTTCCCGGCGTTTCGCGCCGTAGTGCGCGCTGCCGCGCGAGGCGTGCCTGCCGGCCTGGTGCTCGGCCTGCTGTGCGGAGCGCCGGCGGCGTTTGCGCAGGAAACCGCGCAAGGGCTGCAGGACAAGGCCATGCATGGCGACTTCCTGGCCCAGCGCAACCTGTCCTACTGCCTGCAGTCAGGCTGCCTCGGGCTGGAGAAGGACCGCGTGCGTGCCTGCGCGTGGCGCAAGGTGATCGTGCTGTCCGGCGATCGCCGCGTGACCGACCTCGATACCGCCAACCTCGAGTACGTCTGCGGCAAACTGAGCGCGGCCGAGCGCGACGCGGCCATGCGCCAGGCCGATACGCTTGCCAGGCAGATCTACGGCCAGCGCCGCTGAGCGAGACGTGCGGGCCGGGCGCTAAAATGGTGGTTTCGCGCCGTTCGCCATCGTCATGACTTCAGCTCCGCCGTCCACCGAATCCGTCCTGCAAGCCACCCGGCAGTGGCTGGAGCGCGCCGTGATCGGCCTTAACCTCTGCCCGTTCGCCAAGGCCGTGCATGTCAAGCAACAGATCCGCTACGCGGTGAGCGGCGCCACCGATAGCGAGGGCGTGATGGCCGACCTCGAGGCCGAGCTGAAACTGCTGGCCGAGGCGGATCCGGCCGAGACCGACACCACGCTGCTGATCCTGCCGCACGCGCTGGCGGATTTTCTCGACTACAACGACGCGCTGTTTTTCGCCGAACGCCTGCTCAAGAGCCTGCGCCTGGCCGGCACGCTGCAGATCGCCAGCTTCCACCCGGACTACCAGTTCGACGGAACCGAGCCGGACGATATCGAGAACTACACCAACCGCGCGCCCTATCCGATCCTGCACCTGCTGCGCGAAGACAGCATCGCGCGTGCCGTGGAGGCCTTTCCCGATGCGGCGGATATCTACGAGCGCAACCAGGACACCATGCGCAAGCTCGGCCTGGAGGGGTGGCGGGCGCTGATGCGCGCCTGAAGCGGCGCGCCGGGCGGGCGCCGCCACGCATCAGGCCGGAAACTCACTGCGCCACGGCGCAGGCTGCCTCGCCGTGGCTTTCGCCGGTATAGAAGCGTCCCGACATTTCCTCCAGCCCCAGCGTCTTCAGCACTTCGTTGAGGCGCTCGGTGGGCCGGCGGCGCGGCAGATCCTTGTACTGCGCGATGATCAGTTCGTTCTTCATCGAATGCTCCCAACCCACCAGCTCGGTCACGCTGACCTGGTAGCCGTGCGCTTCGAGTTGCAGGCAGCGCAGCACATTGGTGACCTGGCTGCCGAACTCGCGCGTATGCAGCGGGTGGCGCCAGATCTCGGTGAGCGGGCTGGCGAGCGATTTTCCCTTGTTCTTGCGCAGCACGCCGGCCACCTCGGCCTGGCAGCAGGGCACCACCACGATGTACTTCGCGTGCTTTTCCAGCGCGAAGCGGATGGCATCGTCCGTGGCCGTATTGCAGGCATGCAACGCGGTCACGATGTCGATGGCGGGCGGCAGCTGCGACGAGGTGATCGAGTCCGCCACCGACAGGTTCAGGAAGGACATGCCCTTGAAGCCAAGCCGCGCGGCCAGCTCCTGAGAAGTGCGCACCAGTTCCTCGCGCGTCTCGATGCCGAAGATGTGCGAGTTGTCCAGGTGGTCCTTGAAGAACAGGTCGTACAGGATGAAGCCCAGATAGGACTTGCCTGCGCCATGGTCCACCAGCGTCACGTCGGGATGGTCTTGCTTGAGGTCCTGCAGCAGCGGCTCGATGAACTGGAACAGGTGATAGACCTGCTTGAGCTTGCGGCGGCTGTCCTGGTTCATCTTGCCGTCGCGCGTGAGGATATGCAGCGCCTTGAGCAGCTCGACGGACTGGCCGGGGCGGATTTCGTGGGGGCTGGGCGCCGGTGCGGCGGGCGTCTTCGACGCCGGGGACTTCTGGGCCATCTGGGGAACCTGGGAAAAGCGGTGAGGCAGTGGGGCGTGCGCCAAAGCGGACGACGCGGCGCCGGAATAGCGGCAGTTTACCGAAAGTCGCCGGCGGCCGGGCGGAGTGGCGCAACCGCCGCAGCGGATGCCGGTGCTCGCCACCTGCTTGCCGCCTGGTTTCGGCGGGATCCCGGCGCGCGGCCCTCAAGTTTTCCGCAAGGCCGCCGTTGGTGTTGTGTGCGCCAGAAAGAACAAAGATCAGCGGCGCGCAAAGACAACCCGGGGCCCCGTGCGCGGCGCCCGCGGGCAGATGCCAGAAGCCCAGGTACCCACGGCGATGCCGCCGCACCCTTTGGTCGCGGGCTGCGTCAGCGCGCGGCGGGGGCGGCCCGGAATGGCAAGTGGCGCAGCGGGCGGGACCGCGCGCCCGGACAGATCCACCAGAGGGAACGACGGAATGGAAAGTCGGGGAGAACACCCAGTTGACGCAGTAGAAGGGGGCTTGCGGGTCAGTCTCGATGAGGCCACGCGGCATCTGCACGCCACCTATGCCATGGCGCCGGGGCGGATGCCGCCGGACCGCGCGGCACTGGAGGCGGCGCTGGCCGCCGCAGGCTGGGGCGGGGCCAGGCTGGACACAGCCGCGGTCGGCGGCTTTCTCTCGCAGTGCCAGCGCGCCACCGAAGGCGCGCCGGTGCAGGCGCTGATCGGAGAGGTCACCGACGGCTATTTCGAGATCGACATCAGCGCCGACGGGCTGAGCGTGCGCCTGAGCCTGCTGCCGGCGCAAGGCGGCCGCGCGGTGGTGCGTGACGATGTCCGCGCCGCGCTGGCCGAGCGCGGCATCGTGGCCGAGCCTGACCGCGACATCCTGCGCACGGTCTTCGAGGCGGGCTTATGCGACAGCGTGGAGATCGCCGCAGGGCGCGCGCCGCGGCCCGGCACGCCAGCGCGCTTCGAAAGCCTGCTGGCGCCGCGCAAGCCCCTGGTGGCGGAAGACGAAAGTGGCCGCGTCGACCTGCGCGACCTCGGGACCCTGCTGCTGGTCAAC
This sequence comes from Cupriavidus sp. 05T41, assembly GCF_056396525.1. Classification (NCBI taxonomy): domain Bacteria; kingdom Pseudomonadati; phylum Pseudomonadota; class Betaproteobacteria; order Burkholderiales; family Burkholderiaceae; genus Cupriavidus; species Cupriavidus sp. 05T41. The sequence goes on along the minus strand of NZ_JBFTLQ010000031.1, from coordinate 12,003 downwards.
CCGGGCACGCCGCTGATGCGCCGCATCCCGGCCCGCCAGGGCACGGATGGCGTCGACGTCTTCGGCAAGCCCGTGGCGGCGCCGGAGGCGGCCGATCCGCCCTATGCCGATGGATTGACGGGCGTGGCCCCCGATCCCGCCGATCCGGGCGTCCTGCTGGCGGCGATCTCCGGCTCGCCGACGCTGTTGCCGCATGGCGTTTCGGTCAGCCCGGTGGTCGACGTAGAAGCGGTGGACATGCATTCCGGCAATGTCACCTTCGACGGCACTCTGCGCGTCAACGGCGATATCAAGACCGGCATGACGGTGCGGGTGACCGGAGATGTCATCGTCAGCGGCACCATCGAGGCCGCGCATGTCGAGGCGGGCGGCGACGTCGTGGTGAAGGGCGGCATCATCGGCCGGGCCGAAGGCGCGCACCAGGGCGGCGATGGCGCGGCGGCGCTGGCGAGCGTGCGCTGCAAGGGCGCGCTGCACGCGCGCTTCATCGAAAGCGCGGTGGTCGAGGCCGGCACCGATGTCACCGTGGAAAGCGGCATCCGGCAGAGCGACGTGGCCGCCGGGCGCAGCATCCTCGCGGGCAGTCCCAAGGGCGGACAGGGCAATATCACCGGCGGCCGCATCCGGGCCAAGGCGGCGGTGCGCACCGCCACCCTCGGCGCGTCCGCAGGCACCGCCACCATCGTGCAGGTCGGCACCAATCCCTATGCGGAAGCGGAGAAGGCCGAAGCGGAGGCCCAGCGCCGCCAGCTCGAGACCGACCAGGCCAAGGTGCAGCAGCTGGTCAACTTTTTCGCCAAGAACCCCGAGAAAGCGGTCGGCGACCTGCGCGAGAAGGCGCGCGCGACCTTGTTCAAGCTGACCCGCGACTCCATCGAGCTGGACGCCAGGCTGGCCAGGCTGGCCGAGCAGCTGCGCCCCTCGCCCGGGGCGGTGATCGAGGTGAGCCGGCGCATCCACGGCGGGGTCAGCGCGCATATCGGGCAGAAGTCCATGAAGATCATGGAGGACAAGCCGGGCGGCCAGTTCCGGCTGGTCGAGGACCGCATCGCGCTGGTCTGACCTCGCAGCGGGATCGTCCGGCCAGCGGGCGATCCCCATTTCCTTCTCCCTTTTTCTCCCCCTTGTCCTGCGCGTTGTCCGGCAGCGGCGCGCAATGCCGTCAAGGTAGGCAATGCCCCCCCCGGTACTTGGCGCGCGGGTTTGATTTGCCGAAATTTCCGAATGGAAATTAGGAAGCGGCTGATTGGTTGGCGTGGCGCCAGTGATTACAGTAGCCACATACCGCTCTCTTCCCCGGGGGTGGTATTCCCGATGAGGGTCCATCCCTTGGCCCTCCTTCCGTAACGCCGCATGCTTGCGCATGCGGCGTTTTTTTCTGCAGAAGCCCTCGCGGCGCGCCTCGCGGCTTGCGGCAAGGTCGGAGGCATCCAGCCACACCGGGGGACAGGCACCCATCGCATCGGGCAGCGCATCGCAATTGATGCCGCTGGGGCCACCCGCGTGCCCTCGTGCCCTCGTGCGAATACGCGCGCGCTACCAGACCCGTATCCTGATTTGCAAGGAAATGCAGCCGTCGACCTTGCCTCGCATCGTCGGCACATAGATCAGGCTCGCGCCCACGCGGCGGTACTCGACACCGATCACCGGTGCGGCCATCGGTGACCAGCCGCCATGATTGATATCCGGATACCCGCGCACCGCGCCTGCCGCGACGCCGATCCGGAGCGGTCCCAGGTGCAGGGGCTGCCAGCTCACGGTGGCGTAGGTCGAGTGGTAGCGCATGCTGTTGCGGTATTCGCCGGCGGACAAGGTGAAATCCTCGCTGACGCGAAGATCGATGCCGAATCCCCAGTTGTACGCGTTGTAGTGCGCAGCGTGGTTGAAGTGATAGGAGAGAAAGCCCGCATTGAGCCAGACCTGCGGCGAGAATCCGGGAGCGGGAGCGGCGGCGGGCGTGTCCGCTGCCGGCAAGCCTTCCGGCGAAGGTACAGGGATATCCGGCGGCTTTGCATCGTCCGCGCGCGCCGGCGCCGCTGCCAGTGATGCGCACATGGCAAGCAGCACGACGAATCCGCGCGGAAAAAGACAACGGCTCGCCGTACCAGGGACTGGACAAGCATCCATGGCCGCTTCCTTTGTTCTTGTCGTGGCGTGGATCGGCCGCGCGCGGCGCGCGGGTGCGCGCGGGCACGGCCAACCTGCAAATCCGGCGCGGCGCCGGCTATGTCGGAGCGGTATGCATGCTGTTCCCCGGTTGCGCAGCAATGGCGAACGCGTGCCGGAACGCTGCCGGCCGGTTCGTCCTGTGTATTCGGGCGCCTGGAGTCGCTACCCGTTGTTCTGGTTGTCTTGTGATACCAGTCTGGTGCCTGGGGCGTGCAGATTCAATGAATCGAACGGCGTAAGCCCAAGGAGGGATGTGACGGACAGGAGGCTGTCAACGGCTGTCCTGCCGCCATGCTTTTGGCGGGCGCGGGATGTGTGCGGGGGGAAAGAGAAAATGCTCTGCCGGGCGTGCCGGCCCGGCGTCAGCGCTTCCAGGCGATTGGCGCTGTGGCAGAGCAGGTGGCCATCGTGCCGGACCAGTTCCTGCGGGTGGTGAGCTTGACGAGCCGGTCGTCGAGCGGTTCGATTTGCCGCTGACGGCGCTCGGAGAGGCTGTTGGCCACACTGGAAAGCGCTGCCTTGCACGCCGTCTGCGCCGTGCTGGACCGCACGGTGAACCCCGGGTAGCGATAGTTGACCATCAGCGTGAAGCCATCCGGGACGTACTCGACCGTGTACTCGGTGTCTGCGTCGTACGTCGACATCTGCCTGCCGCCGGATGGCGCGGGCGCGGGCGCAGACGTGGTGCAAGCCGCCGATACCAGGCAGGCCATTGCTGCCAATACCTTCATGTATTTCACGGCATGATCTCCAAAGAGTCGCGTTGCGGGCGGCGCAGCGCAACCGGGTTCGCTTGCGAGGCTGGGCTGGATGGTACCAAGGACCCGCGGTGACTGGCAGGCGTGGCGCCCCGGGATTCGCCGGCGCCGGGCAACAAAAAACCCGGAGAGCTCTGGGCTGTCCGGGTTGCTTGGCACTGCTGGCAATACTCTGGAATGCTTGTGGTGCCGAAGAGAGGAATCGAACCCCCGACCTTCTCATTACGAATCAGAAGGCCATATCATTCACTGACGTCGATTGGCACATTTTGTCATTGATTTTATTGGGAAAAATCTGTGCAGCCGGTAGACTGGGGGTGATGAGAGTATGCTATTTTTCACTGACTCCGTAACCCCAGCGTAACCCCAGATGCCCAGCGAAAGTCATATCAATTTCACCAAAGCGGCATTGCTCGCCATTCCGGCCCCGGCCGAGGGGCGGGCCACCTACCACGACACTAAGACGCCTGGTCTACAACTGCGAGTGACAGCGGCGGGTGTCAAGACATTCTCCGTATTTCGGCGAGTTAAGGGCGGTAGCCCAGTACGCCTGACGATTGGCCGCTTCCCTGACATCTCTATTGAGAAGGCAAGGCAACAGGCGATGTCTCACACTGCCGAGTTGGCTATCGGTACTGACCTTGCCGAGCGCCAGCGCAAAGCTCGTGCGGTGATGACCTTTGCTGATCTCTTCGCCGAGTACATGAAGCGACACAGCAAGATCAAGAAGCGAACTTGGCAGCAGGATGAAAGCCAGTACAGACAGTATCTTTCTGCGCCGCTTGGGAGGAAGCGGTTGTCGGAGATTGGCCGCAAGAACATCGCCGACGTCCATTCGGGTATCACAGCGGATGGGCACGCCGCCACTGCTAATCGGGTGCTCGCATTGATCTCTAGCGTGTTTGGTTGGGCAAATTCGGTCGATATGTGGGGCCAGAATCCGGCCGTAGGTATCAAGAAGAATGCTGCGAAATCTAGGGATCGCTTCATACAAGGCGCAGAACTCCCCAACTTCTTCCGAGCCGTCCAGGCTGAGCCCAACGACTGTATTCGGGATTTTTTCTTGATCTCACTCTTGACCGGGGCGCGGCGTGCCAACGTGCTGGAGATGGCCTGGGCTGAGCTCCACTTGGCGGAAGGCATGTGGCGAATCCCACGGACAAAAAACGGGGAGGCGCAAACAGTTATGCTCGTCAAGGAAGCCGTGGAAATTCTGGAGCGCCGCAAGAAGGGAAGCGCAAGCCTCTATGTCTTCCCGGGGTCTGGAGATACGGGCCACCTTGTTGAGCCAAAGAAAGGGTGGCATCGGATCAAGGTTCGCATGGCAGGGCAGACACTCTTGCAACAACTAGGCGAACACCTAGTGTGGGAGGAGGATACTCTTGCTGAGGAGATTCAGCGATTCCTTAGCTCGACAGAGGTGGAAAAAGGCTTGGCGTTGCTGCGTGATCGGACGATGGACGCTGGGGTTGTCGCCCCCTCGCAACTGCTGCCAGACCTGCGCATCCACGATCTGCGTCGCACCTTGGCTAGCTGGCAGGTAAAAACGGGCGCAACACTCGTGGTGGTCGGAAAGAGCTTGAATCACCGATCGACGGCGACTACGGCAATCTACGCACGCTTGGATCATGATCCCGTTCGAGCAGCCGTAATGAAGGCGACGGAGGAGATGCTGAATGTCGGTCAGGCGTCCGCAAACCTCGCAGGGATACTGCAACGCCCCATGCAAGGCGAAAGTCAGGGTGAAGTCCTCATCGAACCCAATTCTTGAGTCGCATTTTTCGGCCTACTAGTGTGGGCCGGGAGCCTTGCGCTTGGGAGCCTGACTTGCCTCGATGATTTGATTGATCCGCTGTCTTGCGTCCTGGTCCCAGAGGTAGGCACGCATCAGTCTGTAGATATCCATGTCACCCATGGACCCGCCGTACAAATTACAGGCCAGTACCAGCGCCCGTACTCCCGTGTCGATTTGGGGGCGGCTCAGCTTGTGGCAATTAGCTGAGCCAACTTCGTCACTTGGCGGCTCCTCATAGAAGGAAGGCCAGGTCTTTCTCAGGGCTGCCTCAATTTCCTGCTTGGCCTGAGCGATGTTCCGCTTGGCCTGGGCACGTTCCTCGTAGGGCTTTGGGATTACCGTCATCTCGTCCCCCTCAGGTCATTGACGTCGACGTTGGCGAGCCTCGCCAAGAGCTTGGCCTTGTCGATGTTGGGGATGTACTGCCGATTGATCCAGCTGTGGATGCTGCCATTCGAGCAGCCTAGAGCGTGGGCTGCCTTTGTCGGTCCGCCAATACGCTCCACTGCCAGGCGGACTGTGTTCTGTGCGTAGAACATGCGCGTTTTCCTTTTATTTTTATTCAGCGCAAGACAATTTCTAGATAATTGCTTGACTAAAACTATTTTAGTTCACGCGCATGGATGGAGTGGAAAGCTGGCTGTCGATCAAGCTTCCACGGTGCCAGCCGGCTTCTCAACAGTGGGAAGTAAATGCTCGCTCGATGGCCTCGGGGCTCAGCTCTGGGTGATCGTAGACCATATTCACCAACTGACCCCATGCCCGCCGGTTCATGATCTCATTGGGCTGGTAGCGGCGCAGCATCTCTTCCCTGGGCATGCCTTGATCTCGCTTGGATGCCGCCGCATTAGCGAACATTCCTGCTGCTTTGCAGGGAGGAAACGTAGCCTCGCTCCCGCTTGCGGATGCTGCTGCCACTTTCCCATCAGCTAGCTTGGACTGCCCCGTCCTGGCGATGCCAACAAGGACGCCGACGGCCACCAGAAGACCGATGGCTGCCCGAACAAACCACGTGGCCCGAGCATGGAAAAAGTTTTGCTCCAAGCTCCCGGAGTCGGTGCTTTGACCATTGCCCACAGCCGCACGCCTCCAAGCTAGAATCATTGCGTAACAGCCAATGGAAAGCAGCGCCGCAATCAACGTGCCTCCTTGGACTCCACGAACTGCAACATCGGCGCTTGCACCGAAGCCTTCTTCCAAAACGACCTTTGCCAGAAGAGCCCCGAAAAGTCCCCAGACAACAACGAGCTTCAGGCACGTGATTGCGGTTCTGGATTTCGTTTGATCTTGCACACCCATCCCCTGTTGTTCAATCACCGCTGGTTACTGGCCTTGTAGCCCGCACAACCAGACGCCCGCCAAGCCTTGTAGACGTAGTTGCCATCCTGCTGCTGTCGGGATTCGTACCGCCTGTGAGCCACGAGATTGAAGCCCTGTTCAGCAGCAAGCAGCCGCAAGTTCAGTTCGGCCTCTTCCTGCGAGCGGAAGAAGTCCGACTGAATGTCAGTTTGTGGACGGCTTGCGTCGAAGGTGACTGCGCCCTTGTACGTTGCTGCATACAGCTCCAACGACTTGGCGCCCTCTAGGAGACGGCTGGCTTCAACGGAGCATGACGGGCAAAGACACGCCGTCCGAACCCAGTCGGAGTCCACGAACGCTTCCGCCAGCAGGTTGGAGCACCTGCAAGCCTTGCAGACCGACACCCTACACTTAGCACATGTGGAAGCACCTCCGTCGGCATCGCCGGCCAGAACCGGTAGTTCGCAGCTGGAGCATGAACCGACCGTCTGTGCCGCCCGCCACTTCGAGTGCCCGTAGATCGCAACTCCGGCGACTGCGCCGACGGCCAACCCGGCAAGTGCCCCCGCAGGCCCCCCTGCGGCCCCAATGAGAGCACCATCCAGGATCAGCGTGCCTATCACGCCCCCTGCAGCGGCTCCACCGAGAGCAGCCTTGGCAGTCCCTCCTGCGGTAAGGCCAGTATCTACTGTATTTGCCACGAGAACCTCTACGCACAATGGGTCAAGGTGGCAAATATAAACCTAACGGTTGATGTCAACAACCATATGGTTTCCATGTGACTCCTAAGTTCTCCGACACTCGGGGTCATGCCCAGCCCGGAAGAAAAGCAAGCCTTTGCCACCCGTTTGAAGCAGGCCCTGACGCGCAGCCCCAAGAAAATTGACGCGCCGAGTGAACTCGCCCTGCAATTCAACCTCCGACACCCGAGTGAGCCTGTCTCGGCTCAGGCAGCCCACAAATGGCTCACTGGCAAGGCTATGCCTACGCCCGACAAGATCGACACCCTTGCTCAGTGGCTAGGCGTGCCGGTGCAGTGGCTTCGGTTTGGCATTCCCGAAGCAGCTCGATCAAAAGCGAGCTCGGCCAGACAGACCAAGGTTGAACCCTTGGCTCCCACTGCGGACGAACTCCGGTTGCTCAGCCGCATTCGAGATATGCCTGAGGCTCGTCGAAAGCTTATCCTGGATTTGGCAGAGCAATTGTCTCTCGACACGGACATGCGGTCTCAGTAACAGTCCGGTTGCTTTCAACTACTCGAACGTCCCTTGGTATAAGAAGAGCATAGGAAGCCACCCGGCCTCCCTTGCCAACCAAGGAGCATCATGAGGTCATTCCGTAACTTCGTTCTTGCGATCATCATTGAGGCGGTCACCGCAGTTATCTGCTACGTCAAGAATTGCCTCATGCAGGGTACGGGCTTTGAGCCCAACGACGCCTTCGCTTGATCCGTTCTAGTTTTCCGTAGGCAGTTCTGCCTGCCCCAGCCACCTTGGCTGGTTCGATCTCCCCCCTTTCATCCTCCTCGTGTCCTTCCAGGCTTGGCCTGGGGCCTGCGCTCGTCTATTTTCAGGAGTCCCCATGCATCTCGTTCAATCAATGGCCTATGTCGGCCAGAAGCCGTGGCACGGCCTCGGTAATCAACTTGCCCCGAAACAATCCATCGAGGTCTGGGCGAAGCAAGCAAACATGGACTGGCACATCGAAGAAGCCGATGTCCGTTTCGTTGCCGGAGACGGCGGTCTTGGGTCCATTCATGCGTTCCCAGAGCAAAAGGTGCTGTATCGAAGCGACACCAAGGCCCCGCTGTCAGTCGTGTCGAGTCGTTATCAGGTTGTCCAGCCCCGTGAAATCCTTGAGTTCTATCGTGACCTCACTGAGGTTGGCGGCTTCGAACTGGAAACGGCTGGCGTCCTCAAAGACGGCAAGAAGCTCTGGGCATTGGCACGCACAGGCCAAAGCGTCGCCCTCCAAGGCCAAGACGAAGTGAACGGCTATCTGCTGTTAGCAACGGCCTGCGACGGCACGCTCGCCACCACCGCGCAGTTCACTTCCGTGCGCGTCGTGTGCAACAACACGCTCGCTGTGGCGCTGGGCGACAACACGGGCGCCGTCAAAGTCCCACACCGCAGTCAATTCGATGCGCAGGCCGTGAAGCGACAACTCGGTATTGCGATCTCATCTTGGGGGGCATTTATGGCCCGCATGCAAGCGTTGTCCGAGCGCAAGGTCAAGCCTGAAACGGTCGAATCGTATTTCCGGCGAGTCCTGACATACCCGGCAAGCACAGCATCGGGCAGCTCGGCAACAGCAACGAACGACAGAGCCATCAAAGCGGTCAATGAGCTCTTCGCCGGACGCGGCAAAGGGGCGGATCTTCCGTCGGCCTCTGGAACGGCGTGGGGGCTGGTTAATTCGATAACGGAATATGTCGATCATGAGCGCCGTGCCCGAAGCGAAGATCACCGTCGAGACGCTGCCTGGTTCGGTGCCGGTGCCACCTTGAAGCAGCGTGCCTGGGAGGAGGCCCTGAAACTGGTTGCCTGAAGTTCACAGTAGTTCCACGTGTCGCCCGGTTGAGGTTCTGCCTCGCCGGGCATTTTTCACTCTGGGAGGTCCTATGCAACCCGCATTAAATCAAGCAGGAAAGCCGGGGCGGCCAGCACTGCGCCTGGTCTCCACCAATGACATGAGCCGAGGCGATTGGCTGGAAGTTCGCAAGCAAGGCATCGGCGGTTCGGATGCGGCAGCAGCAGTCGGGCTTAACCCGTACAAATCGCAGTTGGAGCTGTGGCTGGAAAAAACGGGCCGAGATGTTGAACTACGCAAGCCTGACCCAGACGACGAAACTCAGCCAATCTATTGGGGCACTCTGCTGGAGCCCATCGTCGCCGCCCATTACACCAAACGCACCGGCAATCGTGTTCGTCGGGTCAATGCCGTGCTTCGGCATCGAGAGATTCCGTGGATGCTGGCCAACATCGACCGGGAGGTAGTCGGAGCCCCTGACGTGGGTCTGCTGGAGTGCAAGACGGCGGGCATGAACGGGGCGAGGCTGTGGCGGGATGGAGTGCCGGGGTACGTCCAGTTGCAGGTCCAGCATCAGTTGGCTGTGACGGGCAAGGCAGCCGGAGATGTGGCGGTGCTGATCTGCGGCCAGGATCTGCAAATCCATCGCATCGAGCGGGACGATGCCCTGATCGCCCGACTGATCGAACTGGAGCAACGTTTCTGGCAGTACGTGGAAACGGACACGCCGCCGCCAGCAGATGGCTCGGACTCGGCAGCCTCTGCTCTTCAATGCCTGTATCCACGCGACACCGGGGCGACTGCGGATTTCTCGGAAGACTGCAACCTGTCGGCAGCCTTCGCTGACCTGGTAACGGTTCGGGCCGAGATTGCAGAACGAGCCAAGCTCGAAGCGCAGCTCAAGCAGCGCCTGCAGCAGTCCATGGGCGAAGCCACCAAGGCGATCTTCGAAACCGGGTCCGTCTCCTGGAAACGTAGCAAGGACGGCACGGGCCTAGACACCGACAAGCTGCTGCAAGACCAGCCTGACCTGTTGCAACGCTATCCCCTCACCAAGCCCGGCAGCCGTCGGTTCCTGATCCTGTAACCCAATGCCCTTGTTCGCTTGGGCTGTGCCGTGCCTGCCCCTGCGGAACCCTGGGGGCGGGCCTGCGCGTTTCTTGGAGATACACCGATGCTTAAAAATTTGGCAATTACCCCGCCCGTGCTGGGTCGCATCTCGATCGGTCACGTGGTAGAGAAGGAAGGCAAGCGATTGCCTGCGAAGGACGATCAGTTCACCGTCACCACTCAAGTTCAGGGTAAGGACGGATGGATCCTGCACCCGTTCGATGAGGCTCTCCGCAAGGCCAGCAATGGCAAGCTGCGCTCGATTCCGGTCACGGTCCTGTTCAGTGATCCCGAACTCAACCTCCGAGCCGAGTACAGCCTGTTCGACCGGCAAAGCGGGAGGCCTGTCTGTGTCGGCAATGGCGAGACCTGTCGCCGCTACACCTCTGCCGGGTTGCAGTCCTTGCCGTGCCCGTCGCCCGACGGCTGTGACCTGGCCAAGGGGGGATGCAAGCCCTACGGTAGGCTCAATGTCCGCATTGGCGATGACGATCCGCTTGGCAGTTTCATCTTCCGGACCACGGGCTACAACAGTATCCGCACCATTGCTGCCAGGCTGCGTTACTTCCATGCCGTGTCTGGCGGGCTGCTGGCTTCCCTGCCGCTGGAGCTGCGCATCCGAGCCAAGTCCACCACTCAAAGCTACCGTACTCCTATCTACTATGTGGACCTGACGGTGCGGGAGGGCATGACGTTGGAGGACGCCATCACGGAAGCCAAGCAAACCGACGTTCACCAGAAGGCATCGGGATTTGACCAGGCAGCGCTGGACTCTGTCGCCAGAGCGGGATTTGGCGACGGTGCGTTCGAGGATTCCGAAGAAGAAATACCGGCCATCGTGGAGGAGTTCTATGCGGAGGGCGAGGCAGTTGGCCAAGTTACAGCGGGGGCAGCAACCACGCTGAAGGACAAGCTCGACCGTAAGGCAGCAGTGCTGACGGGAGGCCAAGCATGATCTTCCTGCAAGCGATTCTGCTCCTGGTCATCGCTCCGGCCTGCCTGCTTGTCGTTTGCTTGGTATGGCTGTGGCTCGGCCATCGGTTGCTGGCATGCCTGCTGGGAGGCTGTTGCTAGGCTGCCACGGCTAGCAGTGTGACCGGGCTCGCTTTGCGCTACGTCAAGCTCCGCCGAGCGTTTATCCAGAAACTGATGTCAGACGATCCATCTTGGTTGTCAAGCGTGCCATACCACCCGGCTATGGTGCGCTTTTTTTGCCTGCGCCGATCTGCGGGATGGGTAGAGTCAGGCTGTCACCCGGAACGGCGTGGCGCTGGGGACGGGGCCCACGGCCGAGCTCGACCCTTTTCAGCCTTTGAGGCCCGTTGAATGAACTGCGAATACAATCGAATGCCGATATTCAGGGGTGGGCAGAATGTGAGGGTACGCCTCTTATTTTCCGTGTGTCACCTGAAGCCTGGCGAATCGGCACACGACAAAGATGCACTAGAAAACGAACGGCCGCAGATATAATCAGCTAGGGTTGTCTGGCATCTTATGGGTGATCATAATATGCACGTCTCTCCCGATTTTAGCGGTTAGCAGACGCCTTAGGGTTTCCTCGAAGTCGTTGTGCGCACTATATTCGCTTTCCTGTTGAAAAAGTGCTAATGCGTATGCACGATAAATAGGGTCAGAGAACGAATATCGCCCGGAATTGGAGTCAAAGCGAATAATTGCCCCATACTCTTCCGTGCAAAGCTTTGGCAAAAGATACTTCAAATTGTTTTCAGGATACCGTGGCTCGGCTTGCTGAATTCTTCGATGAATATCGGCACGGGCTGCGCCTGCTTCGCTGAGAGTGCTGAGTGCTTTAATAATGAGTCGCGCATTGTCGTACTGAGCGGTGCGTCGCTTTTTGAGCGCCTTGTCGAATGCGCTTTTTATGCTATCTGACGCCTCATCTACGTACGTTTGTACAGCTTCGTCGCAATGTTGTTTGGTCAATTGAAGAGGCGCGCCGTGCACAGTTTCGGTGATGCCGGCAGCATTGCACATATTCAGACATAGATGATGACAAACCGACGCTAAGCCATTCGTGTGGCGCGATATGACCTTCTTGATGTCGTTGCTAAAGCGGATGTTCAATGCAGCTTCACCCTTGGCAATGATGGCTTCTATCTCCGCTTCCGTCATCAGCGATACCTGAATTTCAGCTACTCGGTTCCGCATTTCCGGATCGTAGTCGACGACCTGACGTGCTGTATCAACCGCTCCCAACGCTATGATTTTCAGATCCGGGTAGTCGTCCGCCAAGTCCATGAAGACTTTCATCAATTGGGATAGCTGATCTTTTTCGCTTTCGTCAACCTTATGGAAATCCTCCAATACCCAGCATGCCTGTTG